>CAJZEA010000048.1:0-9307 GCA_915066515.1 uncultured Neisseria sp.
AATCGTTCTCTTTGAGCTAAGGAGAGGCAACGCCGTACTGGTTTAAAGTTAATCCACTATACTCATGGCAACGCCCTATTCTTCCAAGCCAATACGCCCAAACTTCCCCATCAACGACCTTTGACTTCCATCAAACAAAATTATCTTCTTCAAAAACGCCCGTTGTCCTTTACCCAAGAAAATAAATACGTTCACCTCCTCATCAAATACCCAAATATTGCCTATTGGATAAATACACAGCCGACACAGCAGCAAATTATTGTTCAAAACATAAAAAATAGAGCCATTTATCTAAAAAATAACCACCCAATTAACATTAAATACCAAGCATTCAAACCCACGCCAACCCATACAAAAAAATCCATGCCGTTTTCAGACGACCCCAACCCGATTAAAAGCCTATTTTCCCAACCATTTCAGGCTACTATGCACAAACAGCTTCTTACAGTATGATGGACTTCTCGATTTTACCTTAAGCCTGCATGCGTTTCAGCGGCGCAGGCAGCAGGAATTAGGCTTCCAAACAAATCCAACCTCAACTCGGAGTAAACATCATGTTGACCCAGACCCAACAGGTCGATTTGACCCTGCATCATCTCAAAGAGCGCGCCTTGGCAGAATATAGCCCCAAACAGCGTGCGACCGTCGAAGCTTCCGAAGACTGGAAACAGTTTGACCGGCGTTTGAACGAGCATTTTCCCAAGCTGATGCACGAGCTGGACAACGTTTACAACGACAACGAAGCCGTCCTGCCCATGCTGGAACAACTGATTGCCCAAGCATGGCAAAGCTATTCCCAACGCGACAAGTCTCTGAAAGCCATCGATGCCGCGCGTGAGAATGACCCTGATTGGATTTTGTCCAATAAACAGGTCGGCGGCGTGTGCTATGTCGATTTGTTCGCAGGCGATCTGAAAGGATTGAAAGCCAAAATCCCTTATTTTCAAGAGCTTGGGCTGACCTATCTGCACATGATGCCCCTGTTTAAATGCCCTGAAGGCAAAAGCGACGGCGGCTATGCGGTCAGCAGCTACCGCGACGTCAATCCGGCTTTGGGTACGATAGACGATTTGCGCGATGTCATTGCCGCGCTGCACGAAGCGGGCATTTCCGCCGTCGTCGATTTCATCTTCAACCACACTTCCAACAAACACGAATGGGCGAAACGCTGCGCCGCCGGCGATCCGCTTTTCGACAATTTCTACTATATCTTCCCCGACCGTTGGATGCCCGACCAATACGACCGCACCCTGCGCGAAATCTTCCCCGACCAGCATCCGGGCGGCTTCTCCCAATTGGAAGACGGACGCTGGGTATGGACGACGTTCAATTCCTTCCAATGGGATTTGAATTACAGCAATCCATGGGTATTCCGCGCCATGGCAGGCGAAATGATGTTCCTCGCCAATCTGGGCGTCGACATCCTGCGTATGGACGCCGTCGCCTTCATTTGGAAACAAATGGGTACGGATTGTGAAAACCTGCCGCAAGCCCACGCCTTAATCCGCGCGTTCAACGCCGTCATGCGCATCGCCGCACCTGCCGTGTTCTTCAAATCCGAAGCCATCGTCCACCCCGACCAAGTCGTCCAATACATCGGACAAGACGAATGCCAAATCGGCTACAACCCGCTGCAAATGGCATTGCTGTGGAACACCCTCGCCACCCGCGAAGTCAACCTGCTCCACCAAGCCCTCTCCTACCGCCACAACCTGCCCGACCATACCGCATGGGTCAACTACGTCCGCAGCCATGACGACATCGGCTGGACGTTCGCCGACGAAGACGCATGGCAGTTCGGCATCCACGGCTACGACCACCGCCAATTCCTCAACCGCTTCTTCGTCAACCATTTCGACGGCAGCTTCGCGCGCGGCGTCCCCTTCCAATACAACCCCAACACCGGCGACTGCCGCGTCAGCGGTACTGCCGCCGCCCTGGCAGGTTTGGCGCAACACGACCCACACGCCGTTGACCGAATCAAACTCTTGTACAGCATCGCCCTGAGCACCGGCGGCCTACCCCTGATTTATCTCGGCGACGAAGTCGGCACGCTCAATGACGACGACTGGTCGAACGACCGCAACAAGAGCGACGACAGCCGCTGGGCGCACCGTCCGCGTTACAATGCCGAGTTGTACGAACAACGCCACGACCCGTCAACCGCGGCAGGGCAAATCTATCAAGGCCTGCGCCACATGATAGACATCCGCCAAAACAACCCGCGCTTGAACGGCGGCCGTCTGGTTACCTTCAACACCAACAACAAACACATCATCGGCTACATCCGAAACAATGCGCTGTTGGCGTTCGGCAACTTCAGCGAACACCCGCAAACCATCAGCGCGCACACCCTGCAAGCCATGCCCGCACGCGCCAAAGACCTCATCAGCGGCGAAACTGTGGCACTGAATCAGGATTTGGTGCTGCGCCCCTACCAAGTGATGTGGCTCGAAATCGCCTGATGATTGAAGCAGCTTAAAAACGCAAAGGTCGTCTGAAAACCGGTATTTTCCTGTTTTCAGACGACCTTTTCGACAAAATAAATGTTCCACACACAACCTGCCCACCGCCTTTCCCCATAGGCGCAACCCGCCCGTTTCTTCATCTTCAAGTCAACAAATCTGTCAAAAATCCATTTATCCAGCAGCCATCCGGTTCTCATTCCAAAGCCTGAAAAACACCAAGCTGCCTTTCAGACGACCTCCTGCCAAATCAGTTACAATTCATCCCTATGAACAAAACCGAATCAAACGTTTCGGAAACGCCCCCCGTCCGCCCGTCCCAATGGCTGCCCCTGCTGTTGGCGATTGCGATTTTCATGCAAATGCTGGACGCGACGATTCTGAACACCGCCCTGCCCGAAATCGCCAAAGATTTCAAAGTATCGCCACTCAATATGCAGCTGGCGGCGATTTCCTATACGCTGACCGTTGCCCTGCTGATTCCTTTAAGCGGCTATTTGGTGGACAGATTCGGCACTAAAAACGTATTTTTTGGTTCAATCGGCATTTTTATGCTCGGATCGGCATTGTGTGCGGCGGCAGCCAATCTGCCCATGCTGGTGATGGCGCGGGTGATTCAGGGCATAGGCGGGTCGATGTTGGTTCCCGTACCGCGCCTGACGATTTTGCGCGTGTACGACAAATCCCAACTGCTCAACGCCATCAACTATGCCGTCATGCCCGCGCTGATCGGTCCGATATTCGGCCCTTTGGTCGGCGGCTATTTGGTCGAATACGCATCTTGGCATTGGATTTTCCTGATGAACCTGCCCATAGGGCTGCTCGGCGTTTTGCTGGGCTGGCGGATTATGCCCGATGTCAAAGGCGAAAATACGGTTCTGGACTTGAGTGGCTACCTGACTTTTGCTTCGGCGGCGTGTCTCTTGATGTTGGCGGTGGAAATGGTGTCCCACTCTGGCGCAGTTTGGTTTTCGCTCTTACTCGCACTCGGCGGTACGGCATTTGCCCTGCTCTACTACCGCCACATGAAAACCGCCGCCAACCCGATTTATGCGGCGGATTTATTCCAAGTCCGCACCTTCCGGCTGGGTCTGACAGGCAATCTGTTCAGCCGGCTCGGCATCAGTTCCATCCCCTTTTTGCTGCCGCTATTGTTTCAAGTCGCGTTCGGCTTTGCCGCCAGCGTATCCGGCTGGCTGGTCGCGCCCGTCGCTTTCGCCTCGCTTGTTGTCAAACCGCTCATCAAGCCCCTGATGTCGCGCTTCGACTACCGCAGCGTGTTGATTTGGAACACGCGCCTCCTCGCCATACTGATTATGCTGCTTGCCCTACCCGACGCCGACACGTCCTTAAGCGTCTGGATAGTCCTGCTGCTCCTCATCGGCACCTGCAACTCCATCCAGTTTTCCGCCATGAACACCCTGACCATCGCCGACCTGCGCGCGCACCAAACCGGCAGCGGCAACAGCCTGATGGCGGTCAACCAACAACTCGCCATCAGCCTCGGCATTGCGCTCGGCGCGCTTATCCTGCAAAACTGGTCGCAAAGCAGCTTCACCGCAGGCAACCTCCACCTCTCATTCCGCCTTACCCTGCTTTCCATCGGCTTGATTACACTCGTCTCCAGTACCATATTCAGCCGCCTGCACATTTCCGACGGACGCAACCTAACGACTTCAAAAAAATAGGTTAAAATGCGAACCGTATAAACATCGAACTTCTTTTCAGACGACCCTTCTAAATAAAAATACCGTTTCAGCGAAAAAGGTCGTCTGAAACGCCCTCAAGAATGAAAAAAATCCATCTCATCCTTATGCTTCCGGTTTTTCTGACAGGTTGCGCCGGCCTGCCCTCACTGGACGATCGCCCTGAAAGCCACTACCTCGACATCCGTTCCGCCCCGCGCATGGATGCCCTGCTCAACACCGCCACTGCCAAAACCGGCGGCGATATTTCCAATGTCTATCTGCTCAACGACGCGCACGAAGCCTTCGTCGCCCGCGCCGCCCTGATTGAAGCCTCCGACCACACCCTGGACCTCCAATACTACATCTGGCACAACGACATCTCCGGCAAGCTCATGTTCAACCTGATCCACCGTGCCGCCGAACGCGGCGTGCGCGTGCGCCTGCTGCTGGACGACAACAACACCAACGGGCTGGACAACGTCCTGCTCGCCCTCGACAGCCACCCCAATATCGAAATCCGCCTGTTCAACCCCTTCGTCCGCCGCAAATGGCGCGCGCTGGGTTATTTGACCGACTTCCCGCGCCTCAACCGCCGGATGCACAACAAATCCTTCACCGCCGACAACCGCGCCACCATCCTCGGCGGGCGCAATATCGGCGACGAATATTTTAAAGTCGGCGAAGACACCATCTTTGCCGACCTCGACATCCTCGCCACCGGCCGCGTCGTGACCGAAGTTTCCCAAGACTTCGACCGCTATTGGGCAAGCCATTCCTCCTACACTGCCGCCAGCATCATCAAAAAAGGCGATATCGAAAAAGGCTTCCAAGAGCTGGGTTACAACGACAAAGACAAAAACGAAACCCTCAGCCGTTACCGCAGCAACATCGAAAATTCCGAACTCTACAAAAAAATGCAGAGCAACAGCATAGACTGGCAAAGCGTCCGCACCCGCCTGATCAGCGACGATCCTGCCAAAGGGCTAGACCGCGACCGCCACAAACCGCCCATTTTTGACCGCATGCAGGACGCCCTGAAAACGCCCGAAAAAAGCGTTTATCTCGTTTCGCCCTATTTCGTTCCCACCAAATCAGGCGTGCGCGCGCTTGACCAACTCGTCAAAGACGGCGTGGACGTCACCGTCCTGACCAACTCGCTCCAAGCAACCGATGTCGCTGCCGTCCATTCGGGCTACGTCAAATACCGCAAACCCCTGCTCAAAGCCGGTGTCAAACTCTACGAGCTGCAACCCAACCACGCCGTCCCCACCACCAAAGACCGCGGCTTGACCGGTAGCTCCGCCACCAGCCTGCACGCCAAGACCTTCATCGTGGACGAAAAACGCGTCTTCATCGGCTCATTCAATCTCGACCCGCGCTCCGCCAGACTCAACACCGAAATGGGCGTCGTCCTCGAAAGCCCCAAAATCGCAGGCGAAATGCAGCGCACCCTCGTCAATACCACCCCCAAATACGCCTATCAGGTCACCCTCGACAAATACAACAAACTTCACTGGTACGACCCCACCACCCAAAAAACCTACTCCGCCGAACCGGAAGCCAAATTCTGGAAACGCGTTACCTCCAAAATCCTCTCCATCCTGCCGATAGAAGGATTGCTGTAAGACCCAAACGAAAGGTCGTCTGAAAACCCGGATTGGCATTTTCAGACGACCTTAAGACGAAAATACGGACAAACCCATCACACAAATATAGTGGATTAAATTTAAACCAGGACAAGGCGACGAAGCCGCAGACAGTACAGATAGTACGGAACCGATTCACTTGGTGCTTCAGCACCTTAGAGAATCGTTCTCTTTGAGCTAAGGCGAGGCAACGCCGTGCTGGTTTAAAGTTAATCCACTATAGAAAAACCTTTTTCAGACGACCTCTTGCCAAACCTCGTCTGAAACGTCCCTAAAAAGGAATCCCATGAAACCGATTATCCGCACTGCTCTGACCGCCGCCATCATCCTGCCCCTCGCCTCCTGCGGTCTTTTCTCCGGCAAACATCATCCGAAGACCAAAACCCACACCACCGCCCGAACCGTCCAACCCGTCCGCATCAGTCACATCGACCGTACTCAAGGCTCTCAAGAACTCATGTTGCACAGCATGGGACTGATCGGCACACCTTACCGATGGGGTGGCAGCAGCACTTCCACCGGCTTCGATTGCAGCGGCATGATTCAATTCGTCTATAAAAACGCCCTCGGCGTCAGCCTCCCGCGAACTGCCCGCGACATGGCGGCAGCCAGCCGAAAAATCTCCGACAACCAATTAAAAGCCGGCGACCTCGTGTTTTTCAATACCGGCGGCTCATCCAAATATTCCCATGTCGGCCTCTACATCGGCAATGGCGAATTTATCCATGCCCCAAGCAGCGGCAAAACCATTAAAACGGAAAAGCTCTCCAGCCCGTATTACGCCAAACATTATCTCGGCGCACATACTTTTTTTACAGAATAAGGCATACGGCGGGATTGCTTATCCATATCAAGACAACGCCGCAAAGCAAACCAAAGTGATAAGCGTAAGATAATCCAATACAGCAAATAAAAAGGTCGTCTAAAAACCTGTCTTTCAAGTTTTCAGACGACCTTCGCATCAACTCAATTCAAACACCGCCGTCAGCAACGCTTCAACCAACCCACCCTGTTCTTACCCAAGCAGTTTCATCAGAATCAGCCGCTCATTGCACAGGCGCAATAGCTGAATAATCAGCGTGTCTTCTATCAGCGTGTGTCTAAATTGCTCAAATCAAACCTTAAGCCTGCAAAGAAGCGCGATTTTCCAAAACTTGGTCAATCAAGCCGTATTCTTTTGCCTCTTCGGCGGACATGAAGTTGTCGCGATCGGTATCGCGTTCCAAATCTGCCAAGTCGCGGCCACAATGTTTTGCCATCAGGCGGTTAAGTTTCTCTTTGATTTTCAACAGCTCGCGGGCATGGATTTCAATATCGGATGCCTGACCGCCCAAACCGCCGCTGATTAAAGGCTGGTGAATCATGATACGGCTGTTGGGCAGGGCGAAACGTTTGCCTTTTTCGCCTGCCGAGAGCAGGAATGCGCCCATGCTTGCCGCTTGTCCCAAGCACAAAGTCGAGACGTTGGGCTTGATGAAATTCATGGTGTCGTAAATCGACATACCTGCCGTTACCGAACCGCCGGGAGAGTTGATGTAGAAGAAAATATCTTTGTCCGGATTTTCACTTTCCAGAAACAACAGCTGGGCAACCACCAAATTGGCGGACTCGTCTGTTACCGGGCCGATCAAAAATACGATGCGCTCTTTCAAAAGGCGCGAGTAAATATCAAATGCACGCTCGCCGCGGCCGCTTTGTTCGATAACGGTAGGAACGAGGTAATTATTGAAATCGAAGGACATTTTTGTCTCCTGTCAATGTTGTGAAAGCACCAAAGGGACGCTTTGGTGCTTTCAAGTTGTCTGTTTCAGACGACCTTTTGAAGATGATTAGGCTTGTGCGCCCATCACTTCGTCAAAAGACAAAGCTTTTTCGGTTACTTTGGCTTTGCCCAAAACGAAATCAACAACGTTGCTTTCTACTGCCAAAGAAGTCGGGCCTTGCAGGCGGGAAGGCTCTGCGTAGTACCAGTCGATCACTTCTTGAGGATCTTCGTAGCTTTCTGCGAAGTTGGCAACAACGGCTTTGATTTGCTCTTCAGTCGGTTCCAGTTTGTTTTCTTCAACCAGTTTTGCCAAAATCAGACCCAAAGATACGCGGCGCTCGGCTTGCTCTTTGAACATATCCAAAGGCAGTTCCAAGTTGGCAGCGTCAGCCATGCCTTGGTTGACAAAGTTTTGTTTCATTTCGTTTGCCAAACGGGCGGCTTCTTCATTTACCAAAGCAACAGGCGCTTTCAGCTCTACGGCTTTGAGCAGAGCGTTCATTACAGATTCTTTGGTTTGTTCGTTCACGCGGCGTTCAACTTCGCGACCTACGTTTTTCTTCACTTCTTCGCGCATTTTAGCAACGTCGCCGTCGGCGATACCCAATGCTTTGGCGAAGTCGGCGTCAACTTCAGGCAGAGTAGCTTCGGATACGTTGTTCAATGTGATGGTGAAGACAGCGGACTTACCGGCAACGTCTTTACCGTGGTAGTCTTCAGGGAAGTTGACGGTAACGTCTTTGCTTTCGCCTGCCTTCATACCGACTACACCTGCTTCAAATTCAGGCAGCATTTGACCTGCGCCCAATACGAAGGCGTAGTTTTTGGATGCGCCGCCTGCAAAAGGTTCGCCGTCGATTTTGCCTTCGAAGTCGATGATGACGCGGTCGCCGTTTTGGGCTTCGCGTTCAACATGGTTGAAGCGTGTGCGTTGTTTGCGCAAGATTTCTACGGTTTGGTCCACTTCGGCATCGCCGACGGATGCGGTTACTTTTTCGACTTCTTGTGCAGACAAATCGCCGATAACGACTTCAGGGAACACTTCGAAAATCGCAGCGATTTTCAGGGATTCTTTATCGTCTTGTTCTTCAACGCCTTCGAAACGCGGATAGCCGGCAACTTTCAATTCTTGGGCAACGGCAACATCGTAGAAGCGGCGTTGAACCATTTCATTGATGACTTCATTTTGAGCGCTTGCACCGTACATTTGGGCAATCATTTTTAAAGGAGCTTTACCCGGACGGAAACCGTCGATTTTTGCACGGCGTTGGGTTTGTTTCAGTTTTTTATCGGTTTCTGCGTTGATTTCGGACCAAGGCAGAGACAACACTACTTTGCGTTCCAGATTTTCTAAAGTTTCAACAGTTACGCTCATCGTAAGACCTTAATTTGTTGTGTTAAATAAAAAATGGGAATCCTTTTGCCAATAATGACTGCAAAAGCGGCTCTGACCCATCGGGGCTTTTATCGTCCGTTGCTTGCAAAAGGCGGGAAAATTTAGCTGGCTAGTATATCACAATGTTTGATTGACTGGATAATATAGTGGATTAACTTTAAACCAGCACGGCGTTGCCTCGCCTTGTCCTGATTTAAATTTAATCCACTATATCGTCGATAGACGGGCCGATTTTGCCCCGATAAAATAAGGTATTGAATCCGACATCATAAAAAGGTCGTCTGAAAACAGGTATAGTCAATTAAAATCAAAATAGGACAGTAGCGCATCGTCAAATCGGGCGTAAT
>CAJZEA010000049.1:0-9074 GCA_915066515.1 uncultured Neisseria sp.
TCGGTTCCGTACTATCTGTACTGTCTGTGGCTTCGTCGCCTTGTCCTGATTTAAAGTTAATCCACTATATTTTCCAACTGTTTAATTGGATTGGGTTTCGTTGCGGCTAACTGTTTCCTTCATATTAAACGCGCTAACGTAGTTTGAGGGATGTGTTTGATTACAGGGATCTTCGGAAATACCGGCCGATTTGGTGAGTACTGCAATTTACGCGCCATTTATCGCTGTTTTGCCAATAATAATCTACGATGATGCCTTGATCGTCAGTGTAGAAAATGCGGTCTTGGTCTTGTCCGTAGCAGACGTTGCTATAGTAGTTGGTAATGATGGGCCCATTTTGGCTGCTGCCTTCGTATTCACGTCCAGCGTAGGAATAGTAGGTATAGCGCCAGAGGTAGGCATAGCGGTCGTTTTCCGATTTGACTCCACCTTCTGTGGGTTTGACGCCATAGGATTTGATAACGGCATCGATAGGTTTGCCGACGAAACGTTTCATACGTTTGTCCAAGCTGGCACAGCCGACAGTGAGACAAACGAGACCGGCCAGGAGGGCTGCGCGGCCTATGGAGATTTTGGAGGGCATAATGCGTTTTCCTGTCATTAAAATGAGGGGCGGAATGATAAGAAAGGAATAGGCAATTTGGCAAGAGGCTACCCGAAAAACATAAAACGTTTTTCAGGTAACCGCTTGGTTGATACACACTTTGCCTTCCTTAATCATGCGGTGGGATTTTAATGAAGGGTTTGTATGTATTGGGGAAAGGGGGTGCAAGATTTTTTCAAAACAGGGGAGGGGTCGTCTGAAAACTGTTGTCCCCATTCTGTTGTAAAAAATTCTTTTTGCATAGTCATTTCATCCCTAATTTGCTTCACTTGTCCGAACTCAATATAAATTCCGCCCTATATCCGCTATAATCGCAAATCGATTATCCAATGTACAAGACAGGAAAATTCATGTCCCAAAGCCGTTTCAACCAAACCGGCCCCAAAATCGGTCTGAGCGTGCGCCTTGCGGAAACGCAGGCGGAAATTGAAGCAGCACAACGCTTGCGTTATCAGGTATTCGCCCAAGAACTGGGGGCGGAAATCGAAAGCGACGACGGTCGCGATGTCGATCCGTACGACGAACATTGCCACCACCTTTTGGCTTTTGACGACGCAACCGGAGAAGTCATCGGCTGCTACCGCCTGATTACCGAAGAAACCGCCAAAAAAGTCGGCGGCTGGTATAGCGAACACGAATTTGACCTGTCCCCTTTGAAAGACATCTTGCCGCAAACCGTCGAACTCGGCCGCGCCTGCACCCATCCCGACTACCGCAACGGCGGTTTGGTCATGCTTTTGTGGTCGGGTTTGGTCAAATTCATGAAAGACGAAAACCTGCGCTTCATGATAGGCTGCGGCAGCATTGATATGCACGACGGCGGCAGCGATGCGGCGGGTCTGTATCATGCCCTGAAATCCAAATACCTCGCGCCTGAAAAATGGTGCGTCAAGCCGCTCAATCCGCTCAAGTGGGACGAAATTACCCCGTCGGACAAACCGGACGTCCCGCCGCTGATTAAAGGCTACCTCAATGCGGGCGCATGGTTCTGCGGCGAGCCTTGCGTCGATGAAGCGTTCAACTGCGCCGACGTGCTCATCATGATGGACATCACCCGCCTGGCAGACCGTTACCTCCAACGTTTCGCCCCTAAACCATAAAGACCAAAAGGTCGTCTGAAAACCTTTTCAGACGACCTCAACTATTGTGAAATCAGCAAATAATTGATTTTTAGCGGTTTCACCCTATACCAAGATTGCACACACCACAACCTTATGATTGCCAAACTACGTTTTACCTTCCGCCTGCTCTGCATCGGCATCTGCCTGCTTTACGGTATGGCGGAAATGTTCTTCCTGTTTCCCTTTTACAGCAAACGGCGCAAACTGCGCGCCATACAAATCTGGTCGCTGCGCGTCCTCGCTTCATGCGGCATGAAGCTGGAAACCTTCGGCACGCTGCCTCAGGAAGGGCAGGCGCAGTTGTTAATCAGCAACCATATCTCTTGGTTGGACATCATGGCGGTCAACGGCGCTTTTCCGGGTCGGTTTGTGGCGAAAGACGATGTCGCCAAATGGCCGGTAGTCGGCTATCTCGCCACGCAGGCGCAGACCGTTTACGTTTCACGCAATAAAGGCACCAAAGGCAATACCGCTAAAATCGCCACGGTAACCGAAGCCCTCAAAAACGGCGATACCGTAACCATTTTCCCGGAAGGGACGAGTACGGAAGGTTATGAAATCCTCCCGTTCAAGCCCAGCTTTTTCCAAACCGCCTACGATGCAGGCGTTCCCATTATCCCCATGCTCTGCCGCTACCCCAATCCCGACGGCACCAGTCCGAACCTTCAGGCGGCTTATGTGGGCGATACCAGCCTGTGGCAATCCATCTGTATGATTATCAGCCAGCCTTCCAGCAAGGTGGAGCTGCATTTTCTGGAGCCGGTTCCTGCCAAAGAAGACCGCTACGAAACGGCACAAGAAGTACACGGCATCTTGAGCCGAGAATTAAAAAAATTGGGCTGACAGGTCCAAACAAACGAAAAGAACTTCAAACCGCTATCCGAACCGTTTCATCAAACCAAACAATAGGAGAAGCCAAATGGAAGAAACATTCGTCCAAACGCTGACCATCGCCGGCTCGGATTCCGGCGGCGGGGCGGGGATACAGGCGGATTTGAAGACGTTTCAGATGCGCGGCGTGTTCGGCACCAGCGTGCTGACAGCCGTGACCGCGCAAAATACGCTCGGCGTATCGGCGGTGCATCTGATTCCGACCGACATCATCACTGCTCAAATCGAAGCCGTCCGCTCCGATTTTGAAATCCGCGCCTATAAAATCGGGATGCTGGGTACGGCTCAAGTGATTGAATGCGTTGCTGAAAATCTGAAAAGATGCCGTTTCGGCAAGCGCGTCCTCGATCCGGTGATGATTGCCAAAGGCGGCGCGCCTCTGTTGCAGGATTCCGCCGTCGAAGCGATGAAACGCCTGCTGTTGCCCGATACGGACATTCTGACGCCGAACCTGCCCGAAGCGGAAGCCTTGACGGGCGTTCGCATTGAAAACCGCCAAGATGCGGAACGCGCCGCTAAAATCCTGCAAGATTGCGGCGTGAAAAACGTGGTGATTAAAGGCGGGCATTTGGGCGACAGCCACAGCGAATACTGCACCGACTGGCTGTTTACGCCGGATGACGTGTTTGAATTTGCCGACCGCCGCTTCCCGACGGCGCATACGCACGGTACGGGCTGCACGTTCTCCGCCTGTATCGCCGCCGAGCTGGCAAAAGGTTTCGAAACACTGGAAGCCGTGCAAACCGCCAAAAAATACATTACCGAAGCGATTCGCAACCCTTTGAACATCGGTGCGGGACACGGTCCGGTCAATCATTGGGCTTATCGGGATTGAATAAGGTCGTCTGAAACGGAAATTTCAGACGACCTCTTGCTATATTTATCAGTCAAATTTGTTTACAATATTGGGCAAACCAACTTCAACTTCGCGGAAGAGACATCATGCAAGTTACATCAAAATGGATAGACGGAATGTGCTTTGTCGGCACGACCGAAAACGGACACAGCGTCGTCATGGAAGGCGCGGCGGCGGAAGGGCAGGCGAAACGCGGTCCCAGCCCGATGGAAATGCTGCTTTTGGGTGTGGCGGGCTGTTCCAGCATCGATGTCGTGATGATTGCCGAGAAGCAGCGTCAAAAGGTGGTGGATTGCCAGGCGACGGTTACTGCGAAGCGCGCCGACGATGCCCCGCGCGTGTTTACCGAAATCCACATCCATTTTAAAGTCATCGGACACAACCTGACCGAATCCGCCATCGAGCGTGCCGTGCAGATGTCCGCCGAAAAATATTGTTCCGCCTCGATTATGCTGGGCAAGGCGGCGAAAATCACCCACAGTTTTGAAACCGTCGAAGCGGAGTAATTTTTCAGACGACCCCCGTATCCTTCAGGGGTCGTCTGAAAAGCGTTTAGAGGCGGAATATTGTTAAAGCGTGAATAAAGGCCGCCCGACAAAAAAGCAGATATATTCACGCTACACTATGAATATATCTGCTTGCTTATTGTGGATTCTCTCTCTATCAGCCTTCATAACTTGGCCTTGTGAGGATATTGTGCAAGCTTCACTAGAGATTGTCAACAATTTTTAATTATATCTTAATCAGATTTTGTGCTATATCGAAATGGAATCAAGCAAAAAGCGATAAGTGGCGGGTTGCCGTCGCTGAAAAATTTCTGTTATTTCAAACGATATGACACGCCAGACTATGAGGAGAGCTTAAATAATGAATACCGATAACGATACCCTCCATGCGCCTACCCCTTCTTCCATGATGCCGGCAGGCAGGCATGATTCGGAGCTGTTCCGCGTTTACGCCCTGATTTTGGACGGCATCACCGACCATGTCTTGCTGCCCGGCAAAAAACTGACCGAATCCGAGCTGTGCCGCCAGATGGTTTGCTCGCGCAATACCGTGCGCGGCGCGCTGTCCTTGTTGGCACACGACAAAATCGTCGATTTACAGCCCAATCGCGGCGCGTTCGTTCATGTTCCCGATTTGAAGGAAATGCAGGACGTGTTCAACGCGCGTATCGAAATGGAAAGCATGATTTTGAACCTCCTGTCCGATATGCCCGATTTGGAAACCCGCCTCCAGCCGCTCTACGCCATGATCGAGCGTGAAGAACAGGCATCCGACAGCGGCGACCGCGTGGGTTGGAACCGCCTGTCCAACGCCTTCCATGTCGAACTGGCGCGCCTGATCGACAACAACGTCTTGTTCGACATCATGAACACCCTGTGCGCCCGCTCTTCGCTCATTGTCGCCGTCTTCGATGCGCAACGTCATGAAAAACGCACCATCAACACCCACACCCATTCCGAACACCGCGAAATCCTCGACCTGCTGGTCAACGGCAAACGCAACCGCGTGGTCAAAGTCATGCGCAAACACTTAAGCGCGTGCGTGGAGCGTTTGGAACGCAAATACGAAGCGGAATAATACGGACACAGCAAAAAGGTCGTCTGAAAACCGGGATTCAGGTTTTCAGACGACCTTTGGTTTTGGGCAAAGCCGAATCGGCGGCAGCCTTTTCCGATTTTGGGCAAAAGGCGTACAATCCGAATTCAAACGAACCGGAACGAATTGAAACGAATCCAGATGAAACCAAAAATACAAAGACACGAACACATCCTCGCCCTGGTGCGCGAGCAGCATTTCATGACGGTCGAGCAGCTTGCGGAAGCTTTGGATGTTACCCCGCAGACCATACGCCGCGACATACAGGAATTGAGCGAAACGCGTCAGTTGAAGCGTTATCACGGCGGAGCGTCGGTCGGCGATATTTCCGGCGGCGTGGCGCAAGGCAAGCGGAACCACTGCCAAAATGAAAAAAACGCCATCGCCCGCCTGATTGCCGCCCACATTCCCGACAATTCGTCGCTGTTTATCAGCATAGGCACGACGATGGAAGCCGTTGCCGCCGAGTTGGTCAAGCAGCGTAAAAACCTGCGGATTATCACCAACAACATTTACGTCGCCTCCATCACGTCCGCGCGCACCGACTACACCGTCATCATCACCTCCGGCGTCGTGCGCCCCTTGGACGGCGGGATTACGGGCGTGGCGACGGTTGATTTTATCAATCAGTTTAAAGTCGATTATGCCGTCATGAGTACGCACGGCGTGGAAAGCGACGGCTCGCTTTTGGACTACGACTATAAAGAAGTCAGCGTCATGCAGGCGATGATGACCAATGCGCGGGTCAGGTATTTGGGCGTGGACCACAGCAAATTCAACAGCAATGCCTTGGTCAGACTGGGCGACATCGGCTCGTTTGACAAAGTATTTACCGACCGCGTACCGGAAGCCGCCATGCAGAAGGTTTTGGGGGATGCGGGCGTAGAATGGCTGGTTGCCGAACCTGTGCCGCTTTGATTTCGGGGGTTACAAAAGGTTAATGAAATTCGGGTACAATGGGGGAGCGTTTTCAGATGGCTGCTATTGGATGGGCAGGTTCCAATAGTTTAGTTTTAGGTTATGTTGCCACTACGTATTGTAAAAAAGGTCGTCTGAAAAAGTTTTCAGACGACCTTTTTTAAATTCAAAATGCACGCCACCATTTTATTTGTCCAACCGCAAACTCCGTCTGACGTTTCGGACTGCGAGTAAAGAACGACGTATCGCGTTCGGTATCCGCTCTTTTGGGTACAACCGCCAATATCTTACCTGCCAAATTTCCCCCACGGGTTTCCCAAGCATCTAGAAACTGCGCTTTACTCATGGAAACATTACCCATCGACGGGTCAGCAAGTAGAACCGTATCCCCATCTATCCCGCGCAGCACTGAAAAATGGTCTTCTTTACGGTATTTTAGATACACAATTACAGGAATTTTCAACTGCGCAAGCTGCTCGAAAGTCAAGGCATAACCTTTTGCCTCGAAGCCCAATTGAGGTAATACCTTTTGCATATCATCAAAAGAGGCTTGAATCGTCTCCCTATTCATTCTCGCTAAAATTTCTCGTTCAGTTAAAGACTGTTTATAAAAACTATTTAATAATGTAGCCAATGAAGCTGCACCACAAGAAAAATCCAAATCTTGTTTAACAATACCCTCATCCCTTTTACTTTTCCAACTATGGACAGAAATTCTATCATAGACAATCGGATTACTATTAAAAAAAGGTTGAGAAAAAATATTTTCACAACAAGTGATTAATAAAAAAAATAACCCTATTCTCATAGTATTCCTAAAAAATAAATATACGGCAGCATACATTATCTTAGCCACCGTATATTTTTACTATTTCATATAATGGACAAATATGTAAACATTAAGAAAATAGATAACAAAATAATAAATGAACTCACACCAACTATTTTTACAAACAAATTTTTTATATAATTTGTGTAAAATAATATTGAATGCAATCATCAAAGCAAGTGTTATGTAAAAATTTGACATTTCACATCACTATTTATCTTGGAGGAGGTGGTGGCGGTGGAGAAGGTTTTTTAGGTGGACTTGATGCCATATGTCCACCGACCGCCCCACCTAAAACTGCACCACCAAATGATCTAAATCCATTACTGACGCCAGTAATCGGATTAAAAGCACCCCCAACAGCTCCACCTACAACGGCAGCCTGAAATGCCTGAGGATCTTTACCACCACCAGCTAAGTAACCGTATCCCCCAGAATATCCTCCGACAACTGCTCCGCCGGCAGCATTTCCCACAGCCCTTCCCCATCCACCAAAACCGCGCCAACCACCGCCGCCGCCGCCGCCACCGACACTCCAGCCACCCGGTGGCATAGGTGCAGCACCTTCTGTCTGTTCCATCTCTTTTTGTGAAAGCTCCTGTAATTGCATTTTTGTATTGCTTTCTGATTGAAAAACTTGCTGCTCAAATAACTGAACACCTTTCTCCTCTTGAGCCATGACTGATGCTGATAATACGACGGAAAGCATCAAAGCTATTTTTTGCTTTTTCATAAAAGTACTCCTTTGAGTTACGGTTGTGAAATAAAAACACATCAAAAAGTATGCTGTACACCCATTTTTATTTCTGAACTATTTTTTCCAGAAATATTAAAACGGGTTGCGACATTTATAGATGTATTTTTGGTAAAACCAATGCCGACACCGAAATCAGCATACATAGAAGTATTTCTAGAAGACTCTCTCTTGTTGTCTATCCTGTCTGGTTGCTTGCCTAACCATTGAACCCCACCCGTAAAGCTAATCTTTTCATTCGCAGCAAAAGAAACAGAAGGATTGAGTAACCAATAATTCCCAGCTTTATACCGACTCCCATCTGATAGCGATTTGCTTTTATTTAAACGGTATGCGGCAGTTAATGACAATACCACTGGATCAATTGCTTTATAGGTAGTTGCTCCCAATAACCAGGAATTAATCCTTGTCCTCTTATCATGTGCTTTTTCATAAACTGAAGTTTCTATAAACCCGACTAAGGCCGGATTTTTACCATCCTGTACGGCAGTATAATTAATTCCCAAATTGATATTTGATAAACTCTTATCTTTGACTTTATTTTCAGCATACCCATTCGAATAACGACTTTCTGCCCATAAATAGCTGACATTACCGTACAACTCTGCCTTTTCAGTTATGCCATAGCGTAAGCCTACCATACCCAAACCCATATCCGTATTCCGATTATTTTCTTGAAGTTCAGTTGGAATGGAAATAAAACTTGCCGGGCCTGTCTGGATATAGATAGGAGAAGATAATTCTGAATGCCGACTTTCACTATTTACATAACTGACAGCAGCTTCTAATTTGACTTTTCCCCTATCAGTCTGTAATGACTCCAAACTCAAAGGAAGTTCGGCTACAGCAACAGACGGTACAAGGAAAAAAATTGGGATTAAAATATTTTTCATATTTCCTCTATTTCTCTAATATTTTTTTGAAAAATATTTTATAAAATGTTTTTTGTCAATACTTTTTTTGTAATTTTTTAAAAATAAATAATGACAAAAGGTTTAAATAAAAGATTAACGGTATTTGGATAGGTGAATTTATCAGCTACAGAACCAACAAATTATTCCAAACAATTTTATCCATAAGCAATCCACCTTATGAAAAAAACACTCCAACCGCTGCTCTCTCTTTCAGACGACCTCTGTGCCCCGTATTGACTGTAAAGCCGTCCTGTTTTCAGGTAAAATCGGCACGACATCATATTTTCAGATAGCTCCCGACCATGCTCAACAAAGACCAATTCGCGGACAACCATTTCATCCGCACTATCATCGAAGAAGACCTAAAAAGCGGCAAACACGAAGCCATTCAAACCCGCTTCCCGCCCGAACCCAACGGCTACCTGCACATCGGCCACGCCAAATCCATCTGCCTGAACTTCGGTTTGGCGTATATTTATGACGGCTTGTGCAACCTGCGTTTCGATGACACCAACCCCGAAAAAGAAAATGACGAATACGTCAACGCCATCAAAGAAGACGTCGAGTGGCTCGGTTTCCATTGGG
>CAJZEA010000050.1:0-9060 GCA_915066515.1 uncultured Neisseria sp.
GGAACAGAAGAAATTTTATCAGATAAAAGTTAAAGAATGAGTTAAGGTTATCTGAAAGTTTAGTTTAGATAGCTTTCCCCTAAGAAAGGATTGTTCATATTTCAAGAAAACATCGCGTTGTTTACATAACAGGCGTAGGTTGAATTGGAAGCCTAACTTTCTCAAAGGTCGTCTGAAAAATTTCTAAAAGCCAGCTTTGGAGCAATTGATTTTAGAATTTTGTGAAATATCAGTAAATTATGGAGCTTATTTTAAGTATGATAAGGAAAGTATTTATCTTTTCGACTGTAATAGCATTATCCGGTTGTTTTGCCGGCAAACATAAAGTTCAGGCATTACCGGATGCAGAATTAAATAAGCCATATTTCATAGAATTAAGAACCAAATATGCTGCTTATCCCAATCATTTCAATGTGGAAATGGATCCTCCGAATTCGGGGTTGACTGTAACACCTACCAATATGTGGTATAACAAATTGAATATTTCTGGAACTCCAATAACTAAGCAGGATATTAAGATTGAAATATCTTATTATGTAAGAGGAGCAGTAGGATGGTTTGAAAGTATGGACCAGAAAGAATTTTATCAGATAAAAGTCAAAGAATAAGTTAAGGTTATCTGAAGGTTTAGTTTAGATAGCTTTCTCCTAAGAAAGGATTGTTCATATTTCAAGAAAACACTGCGTTTTTTGCATAACAGGCGTAGGTTGAATTGAAAACCTAACTTTCTCAAAGGTCGTCTGAAAGTTTTCAGACGACCTTTTTACTAATGGCAGTCGTCCTGTTAGATTGTTCATGCAACAAAAGAAACGGAAGATGATATATCGGATATAAACCCTGGAAAAACAATTTCCTGAAGCCGCGACCGGCTTTGTATCACTTGCGCCTTCTTCGGCTGACAAATTGGCATAAAAATGTATTGTTAATCTTTTCATCATCAATAAAAAACCGACCTCTCAAAGGTCGGTTTTTTATTTTTCGCAGAAATACGAAATGGCGATTATGAATGCGCTTCCAAATCTGCCAAGATTTGACTCAGGCTATCCCTAACCTCTTCTGCCTTTGCAGCAGGATGACCGTTTGCATCCAAAGAATCACGACTGAAGCGGTCGACATAAGGCGCAAAGGTATCTTTCAACTTCAGCAGTTTCACCACATCGGAACGGGTGTAACGATCGCCGCCGTAACCGACAACGATACCGTTCTCATGTTGCCACTGGGCAAATTGTGATGGGCTGATTTGCACCAGTTCGCACATTTCGTCCAGCGAGAAATAACGTTTTGCAGGAATAACGGGATTAACGTTGTTTGTCATAGTAATGCTCCACCATGCCTTTGAGTTTTTGGCTGGCATGGAAAGTGACTACGCGGCGGGCGGTAATCGGTACTTCTTCGCCGGTTTTCGGATTACGGCCGGGACGCTGCGGTTTGTCGCGCAACTGAAAATTACCGAAACCGGAAATTTTGATTTCTTCGCCGCGTGCCAAAGTGCTGCGGATTTCTTCAAAAAAGAGTTCGACGATTTCTTTGGCATCGTTTTTGGTTACATTGCTGACTTTATCTACCAAAATATCGGCCAATTCGGCTTTAGTTAATGTCATATTATTACCTTCTGTTGTAACAGGTGCAGATTATTACCAATTTTTATTTAAAATTCAAGCGAATATTTATTTTTTAGCTGCGAAGTTGCGCTCCCGCAGCAGTTGCCGCGTCAATCAGTTTTCCGATAACCGGCTCGACTGTTTCATCCGTCAGCGTGTTTTCCATATCCTGCAAAATCACTTTGACCGCCATGCTCTTCATCCCTTCAGGCAGGCCCGTACCGCGATACACGTCAAATACGCTGATTTCCTGTACCAACTTGTTTGCCGCGCCTTTCAAGGCGGCCAACAAATCATCATGGGTCATGGTTTCAGGCATCACAAACGCTAAATCCCTGCGAACCGGCTGGAATTTCGATACTGACTGATAGCGCGTTTTTTCGCGTTCCAACACGGCTGCCATGTCGATTTCAAATACCAGTGGCGCTTGCGGCAAGTCGTATTTTTGCAGCCATTTCGGATGCAATTCGCCGACAAAGCCGATGACTTGGCCGTCTGAAACAATATTGGCGGCGCGTCCTGGATGCAGGGCGGGATGTTCGGTTTTGACAAACTCAACCGCTTTGTTTTTCAACAGATTTTCCACATCCGCCTTGATGTCGTAAAAATCCGCGTTGCGCGTTTTCTCGCCCCATTGTTCGGGCATCGCCGCGCCGTACCACAGGCCGCCGATGCGTTCGTTTTGTACAAACCGGCCATCTGAACCTTTGCTGAACACGCGAGCGATTTCAAACACACGCACGCGGTTTTGTTTGCGGTTCAGATTGTTTTGCAAAATTTCCACCAAGCCGCCAATGAGCGTGGAACGCATCACGGCATACTGCGCCGCCAGCGGGTTTTGCAGGCGGATGGGGTTGGCATTGGCGGCAAAATCGTGTTCCCACTGCTCGTCAACGAAGGCATAGCTGACCACTTCGCGGTAGCCGCGCGCCGCCATTTCGTTATAAACGGCAAAACGCGGACGGCGTGTTTCGGGCAGCGCCAACATTTTCAGACGACCTGACGTGTAATCGTCGGGGATATTTTCATAGCCGTAAACGCGGCCGATTTCTTCAATCAAATCAGCTTCGATTTCGATGTCGAAACGGAAGCTCGGCGCGGTAACGCGGAAGCCTTCCGCCGTTTTTTCAGGTTGCAGGCCCAAGTGCTGCAAAATGGTTTCCACCTGTTCAGCAGGAATGTCCACGCCCAACACGGTTTTCAGACGACCCAAACGCAATTCGACCTGCTTGGCTTCAGGCAATTCGCCCAACGCTTCCACCATTTCGCCTGCCGCACCGCCGCAGATTTGCAAAACCAATTCGGTAGCGCGTTCGATAGCATCAGCCTGCAAACGGTAATCCACGCCGCGCTCAAAGCGGAACGACGAATCCGAGCCAAAACCGTATTGGCGCGATTTTCCGGCGATGATTTCAGGCGCAAACCAAGCCGCTTCCAACACGATATTTTGCGTGTCGTCTGAAACCGCGCTCGCCGCGCCGCCCATCAGGCCTGCCAAGCTCAACGCGCCTTTTTCGTCGGCCACTACCAGCGTGTTTTCAGACAGAGAGACGGTTTTCTCGTTCAGGCATTCCAGCTTTTCACCTTCGCGCGCGCGGCGGATGCACAGGCTGCCTGAAAGTTTGTCGGCATCGAAAACATGCATCGGCTGACCGATTTCCAGCATCACATAATTACCGATGTCCACCAGCGCGGAAATACTGCGGATGCCGCTGCGCTCCAAACGCTGCTTCATCCAATCCGGCGTAGCGGCACGCGCGTTCACGTTTTCAATCACGCGGCTGATAAAGCGGCCGCAATCGGCAGGCGCATCAATCTGCACGGGCTGTTTGCAGCTGCCCGTGATTGGCGCGGCATGGATTGCTGGCTGCTTGAACGCACAACCCGTCAGCGCGGACACTTCGCGCGCGATGCCTTTGATGCTCAGGCAGTCGGAACGGTTCGGCGTGATTTTCAGCGTGAACACCGTATCGTCCAAATCCAGATATTCGCGGATGTTTGCACCGACAGGAGCGTCTTGCGGCAAAATGTGCAGACCGTTCACGCCGTCGTCAGGCAAACCGAGTTCGTCGGTAGAACACAACATCCCGTTCGACACCACGCCGCGCATCTTGGTCGGCTTGATTTTGAAATTGCCCGGCAACACCGCCCCCGGCAATGAACACGGCACTTTGATGCCCGCTTTCACATTCGGTGCACCGCACACAATCTGCACCAACTCACCCGTACCCGCATCGACTTGGGTAACATTCAAACGGTCGGCATCCGGATGTTTTTCAACGGATTTCACTTCGGCAATCACCACGCCTGTAAACGCAGGTGCGGCAGTCTCGGCTTCTTCCACTTCCAAGCCGGACATGGTTAACAGATGTTCCAGCTTATCGGCGGAAAGTTCGGTATCGGCTTGGGTTTTCAGCCATGAGTAGGAGAATTGCATGTTATGTTCTCAATCAACTAATTAATTTTGTGTTATCGGGTTTTGTTTTCAGACGACCTGTTTGCTTTGGAGTGCAGGCTGCTTTTTAACTTTGTTAGGGCGGTTGCTTTCAGGTAGCCTTTTCAAACCTTAAGCAATCAAATCAATAAGATTGTTACGAACCACGCCAGCAAGGTATAGCCTAAGGTGACACTCACTGTAAACGCCACACGCTCCCAGCTTTTAAACCACGACATCAACCAACTACCGATCGCGGTGGCAAAACAGGATACGGCAAATGCGCTAAATCCGTCATTCGACCACCTTATTGCACCTTCCACATCGTCGCCGGTCAGAGTTTTCAAATCAGCCAACGCCAAAGAGCGATTTTCGCAATAGATGGACAGCAACCACAGCGTAACAGCAAACGCATAGAAAATGGATGGGGCAATATAGCGTTTCATGATTTAGCTTTCTGCGGTGCAGGCTGCTTTCCCAGGTTCAGGCAGCCTGCACAATCATTTCGCAAACTGCTTCAAAAAGTTCAAATCGTTATCGAAAAACAGCCGCAAATCGTTCACGTTGTAACGCAACATGGCGAAACGATCGAGGCCGATGCCGAAGGCGAAACCGGTGTATTTTTCGGGGTCGATATTCACGTTTTTCAACACGTTGGGATGCACCATGCCGCAGCCGCCGACTTCCAGCCATTTGCCGTTTTCGCCCATGATGTCGATTTCGGCGGACGGTTCGGTGAACGGGAAGAAAGACGGACGGAAACGTACTTGCAAATCTTCGCGTTCAAAAAAGCGGCGGATAAAATCGGTGAACACGGCTTTCAAATCGGCGAAGGTTACGCCTTCTTCCACCCACAGGCCTTCGGCTTGGTGGAACATGGGTGAGTGCGTAGCATCGCTGTCCACACGGTAAACGCGGCCTGGGGCAATAATGCGGATAGGCGGCTCTTTTTTATCGAGCATGTAGCGGATTTGAATCGGGGAAGTGTGCGTACGTAAAACATCGCCGTTTTCAACGTAGAACGTATCCTGCATGGCGCGGGCCGGGTGGTTTGCCGGGATATTCAGAGCTTGGAAATTGTGGAAATCGTCCTCGATTTCTGGGCCGTCCGCCACTTCAAAACCCATGCCGTGAAAGAGTTCGACCACGCGCTGCAAAGTCAGGGTTACGGGATGCAGACCGCCGTTTTCCTGCGCGCGTCCGGGCAGGGTAATATCGAGTGCTTCAGCCGCAAGCTGGGCTTGCAGCTTGGCTTCATTGAGGGCATCGCGTTTATTGTTAAAGGCCGTCTGAAACTGGTTTTTGCACTCATTGATATGCGCACCTATGGTTTTGCGCTCTTCAGGCGACATTTGACCTAAGGTTTTCAGAAGTCCGGTCAACTCGCCGGTTTTACCAAGATAACGGGCTTTGATTTGTTCTAGAGCGTTGAAGTCTTGCGCGGCCTCTACTGCGGCAATACCTTCTGCAACGATACGGTTTACATTTTCCATAGTGGTTTTATCGTCTGTCGGTTGATGATGGGCCGTCTGAAACAATGAGGCCGCCTGTATGGTTTGGTGTTGCCAAACTTTTCAGACGACCTTTTATCGTTTACGGCCAATCCGTTTGATAGAATCGGCGTATTTTAGCGCAAATCAATTCAAAAAAATAGACTTTAAAGAAAGAAAATCAATCACATAGACTTTCTTCAAACAAAGAAAAAAGGAAGCCGTAGCTTCCTTTTTAAATTTTTTGGATTAAGCAGCCAAAGCAGCTTTGGCTTTCTCAACCAATTGTGCAAAAGCGGCTTTATCGAATACGGCCAGATCAGCCAATACTTTGCGGTCGATTTCGATAGAGGCGCGTTTCAGGCCGTTCATGAATTTGCTGTAAGACAGACCGTTTTCACGGGCACCTGCATTGATACGGACAATCCACAATTGACGGAATTGGCGTTTGCGTTGACGACGGTCACGGTATGCGTATTGACCGGCTTTCATTACCGCCTGCTTGGCAACGCGGTATACGTTTTTACGACGACCGCGGTAGCCTTTGGCTAACGCGAAGATTTTTTGGTGACGGGCACGGGCGGTTACACCGCGTTTTACGCGTGGCATATTCTAAACTCCTTAAGCGTAGGGTAACATTTTAGCAACAGAAGCCAAATCGCGATCGTTTACCATAGAGGTACCGCGCAGTTGGCGTTTGTTTTTAGTGGTCTTTTTAGTCAAGATGTGGCGTTTGAACGCATGAGCGCGTTTTACACCGCCGTTACCCAGTACTTTGAAGCGTTTTTTCGCGCTAGACTTGGTTTTCATTTTAGGCATGGGAAAACTCCATTCGTTATTAGATAAGGCATCAGGGGGTTTTAAAACATTGGTTTCAAACACTTGAACCCAAAATGCCACGGTTTTTGCCGCCAATCAAAAGCTTACTCCGAAGCGGCAATCGGAGTAAGCTGAAAATTATAACTTTATTTTTTCTTCGGTGCAATCATCATCACCATTTGACGACCTTCCATTTTAGGGAAGGATTCGATTTGGGCCACTTCCGCCAAATCCTCTTTTACGCGCTCTAAAAGTTGCGCACCGAGTTGCTGGTGAGCCATTTCACGACCACGGAAACGAAGCGTTACTTTGACTTTATCGCCGTCAGCCAAGAAGCGGTTGATGTTGCGCATTTTGATTTGATAATCGCCTTCATCAGTACCCGGACGGAATTTGATTTCCTTAATTTGTACCTGCTTCTGGTTTTTCTTGGCTTCGTCGCGTTTCTTGGCTTGTTGGTATTTATATTTACCGTAATCCATCAGTTTGCATACGGGTGGTTTGGCAGTAGGGGAAATCTCTACCAAATCCACATCCTGCTCTTCGGCCATGGCCAAAGCTTCACGAACCGATACAACACCAAGCTGTTCGCCTGACTCACTGATTAAACGCACTTCTTTAGCGGTAATTTCGCCATTGATTCGTGCTTCGCGTTCTTGAGCGATGATGAATACTCCTATAAAAATTAATGGTTGACGAGGGCGTCTGCGATTTCTTGCTGCAGTTGTGCAATGAAATCATCCAAATCCAAAGAACCCAAGTCTTCTGCTTTGCGGCGCACGGCCACTTTGTTTTCTTGCTTCTCTTTATCGCCGACAACGATTTGATAAGGGAAGCGGTATTGGCTGTTATCACGGATTTTGTAACCGATTTTTTCGTTACGCAAATCCAGCTCTACACGGAAGCCAGCAGCCTGCAATTTGGCAGCCACTTCACGGCAGTAATCTGCTTGATTTTCGGTGATATTCATAATCACCATTTGAACCGGCGCCAACCATAGTGGGAAAGAACCTGCATGGTTTTCAATCAAAATACCGATAAATCGTTCCAAAGAACCCAAAATGGCGCGGTGCAACATTACCGGACGGGCGCGATCATTGTTTTCGGTTACATATTCTGCATCTAAGCGTTCCGGCAATACAAAGTCCAGTTGCAGCGTACCACACTGCCAAGAACGTCCCAATGCGTCTTTGACGTGATATTCGATTTTAGGTCCGTAGAACGCGCCTTCACCCGGCAATTCGTCCCATTCCACGCCGCAAGCAGTCAATGCTTCGCGCAAACCTTGTTCTGCCTTATCCCATACGTCGTCTGAACCGGCACGCTTCTCAGGACGCAGTGAAAGTTTGACGGACACATCATGGAAACCGAATTGCTTGTAAATACGAACCAGCAATTCATTGAATGCCCGCGCTTCGCTGACGATTTGATCTTCGGTACAGAAAATATGTGCATCGTCTTGTACAAAACCGCGGACACGCATCAGTCCATGTAATGCACCGCTCGGCTCGTTGCGATGGCAAGAACCAAATTCTGCCAAACGCATCGGCAAATCGCGGTACGAGCGCAGACCGTTATTGAAAATCTGAACATGTCCTGGGCAGTTCATCGGTTTAACCGCGTATTCGCGCTTTTCCGAACTGGTTACGAACATATTGTCTTTGTAGTTATCCCAGTGACCGGATTTTTCCCAAAAGGTTTTATCCATGATTTGGGGGGTTTTGACTTCTTTGTAACCGGCGGCATTCAGCTCTTTACGCATATGCTGCTCAATAGTCTGCCACAAAGCCCAACCTTTAGGATGCCAAAACACCATACCCGGCGCTTCGTCTTGCAAGTGGAACAAATCCAGTTGCTTGCCCAATTTGCGGTGGTCACGTTTTTCTGCTTCTTCAATACGCTGGATATAGGCTTTTAATTCGTCTTTTGTTGCCCAAGCTGTACCGTAAATACGTTGCAGCATTTCATTATTGCTGTCGCCACGCCAGTATGCACCTGCCAGCTTGGTCAGCTTGAAGTTTTTCAGGAAGCGGGTGTTCGGAACGTGCGGACCGCGGCACATATCAACATATTCCTGATGATGATACATACCCATTGCTTCAACTTCGGGCATATCTTCAATCAGGCGCAGTTTATATTCTTCGCCGCGATCTTGGAAAATTTTGATGGTTTCGGCGCGCGGAGTCATGATTTTGATTACATCATAATCCTGAGCAATCAATTCTTTCATACGCGCTTCGATAGCGGCAACATCCTCAGGCGTAAACGGTTTTTCCGTTGCGATATCGTAATAAAAGCCCTCTTCAATGACGGGGCCGATAACCATTTTTGCATTAGGATAGAGCTGCTTGACTGCGTGACCGACAAGGTGGGCGCAAGAGTGGCGGATGATTTCAACGCCTTCTTGGTCTTTCGGGGTAATGATTTGGACGGTTGAATCTTCGGTAATCGGATCGCACGCATCGACCAATTTGCCGTTTACCTTACCCGCCACCGTCGCCTTCGCCAAACCTGCTCCGATAGACGCAGCAATCTGTGCCACGGTAACGGGCGATTCGTATTGGCGGACTGAGCCGTCCGGCAAGGTAATGTTCAACATCAAAAAGCTCCAAAACATTAAAAAATAACGGCATAAATGCCGTTTGGGAAATTTGGTAGGCACGATTGGATTCGAACCAACGACCCCCACCATGTCAAGGTGGTGCTCTAACCAACT
>CAJZEA010000051.1:0-9044 GCA_915066515.1 uncultured Neisseria sp.
CTACCTGAGCCTAGTTCGGCTGAAACTGCGCCCGGTCGGCTTCCCCAACCGTTATCTCACCCATCCCGACTTCAATCGGGCATGGCAGCAGCTGGAAATGACCGTAGGCGGCAACACGGTTTTCCGCCGGAATACCCTGCTTGCCTGCGGCGGTTTCCCACAAGACGAAATATTCCGAACTTTCGGCGGAGAAGATGCCGCTTTGGGCATTGCCTTAACCCGCAGCAGCGTGGTCGGCACGTTGTTCGGAGAACAAGATGCCGCCGTGCGCCACACCTACCGCCCGAACATTCATGCCGAACGCCTGCTGGAGCTCGCATTATTCGGCATCTCCGATCAAAAAATCACAACAAAACATTTTCAACAGGCCGAAGCCGTTACCGAACGTATTTGCCGAAAATTGGAAGAACTCAAACTGCAGATTGCATTGGAACAAAACGGCATCATGCCACTGCTCACTTCTTATGCGGACTAAAACCTTTCCAATACGATACAGCGCAGCTAACGCAACAATGCGTCATCAAAACAATCATATAGAAAAATGCAAACGAATCAGAAAATTCAATCCAACGAAAATAGAGGCCGTCTGAAACACCTTCCCAAGCCAGAAAAGGGAAAAGGCTTGGTAAAGATTACCAAGCCTTTTATATTTTTGGTCGGAGTGAAAGGATTCGAACCTTCGACCCCTTGCACCCCATGCAAGTGCGCTACCAGACTGCGCCACACTCCGACTCGAGAAGTTTGGGATTATAGTTTTCTTGCACGGCTTTGGCAAGGGTAAAGCCGGACGGTTTCGGCTATCTGCTTGAAGCGGCTTTGAATTTGTTTGGTGTCAGGGAGGGTAGGGCTGCGGAATGATTCATACTTGATTGGAAGCCGCGATGTTTTTCAGACGACCTCGGGGGTAAATGGATGTGGCGGAATTTAATGGCTGCTATATAATCTCAGCTTTGATTTTTAATAAAAAACAGGGCGGATGGACAGTATTTTGCATGATTTGTTTGCGCGTCAGGCGTTTACATCGAGCTTGGTGGAGCGCAACTTCGGACAGGTTTCGGGCTGGATAGAGCTGGTCGGTGTCTTGATGCTGATGGTGGCGGCGTTTTGGCTGTCAAACCGCCTCAACGACCGTTATTTCTTCTCAGAACACGGCAGCTTCGCGCTTTTGCGGCATATCGGCAGAAGGATTTTGTGGCCGGTGCTGATGATGATTTTCGGCGCGGCGGCTTTGTTTGTCTGCAATCTGACGGAATTTCGCGCGGTATGGCTGCATCTGCTGATTTTGGCGGCGCGCTGGATGATTCTGATTCGGGTCAGCGTGGCGGTGGTTCATGCCGCTTTGCCGCAAAACAAACTGACCGACTGGCTGGAGCGGGCGGTGTCTATGGTTTTGTGGATAGGGTTCGTGCTTTGGCTGTCGGGTTTGGACGATAAGATTTTGGAGGTGCTGGACGGCATCAGTTTCTCGGTCGGTTCGGGCAGGCTCAGTCTGCTGACGATTCTGAACGGGGTTTTGTGGGTCGGCCTCCTGATGATAGGCGCGTCATGGCTGGCTCGAGTTATCGGCGGACATTTGGAGAAGAGCAGCTTGGATACCAATCTGAGCATGATTTTGTCCAAAGTCGTCAAAACGGTGATGATGGTGTTGGCGGTATTGATTGCGTTGCCGCTGGTGGGGATTGATTTGACGGTATTGTCGGTGTTTGGCGGTGCGTTGGGTGTCGGTATCGGTTTCGGCCTGCAAAAAGTGGCGAGCAACTATATTTCTGGTTTTATCATTTTGGGCGACCGCTCCATCCGCATGAATGACCGCCTGACGGTTAACAACTTTACCGGCTATGTAACCAAAATTACCTCGCGTTTCGTCGTGCTGCGCAATGCCAACGGTACGGAGGCACTGATTCCGAACGAGACGTTCGTTACCTCGATGGTGGTCAACGAATCCTATACCAGCCGCGAATTGCAGCAGGCATTCAATATACAGGTTGCCTATCATTCCGATTTGATTAAGGCGCTGGACATCATCAAAAGCGCAGCCGCCGCGCAGCCGCGTGTTTCCAACAATCCCGCGCCTTTGGCGGTAGTCACCAACTTCGGCGACAACGGTATCGATTTGCGCGCGACGTATTGGGTGAAAGACCCGGAAAACGGTTTTGCCGCGCTGCAATCGGCGATTTTTCTGGATATTTGGCGGCAGTTTAACGAACACGGTATCGAGTTCCCTTATCCGCAGCGCGAAGTCCGCATCCTGAACGAAAGCCAGGCACCGAGCAGCATCGCCATGATTAAGGCGGGAATGCAGGCGCGCAGCGACACCAAATCCGATCCTGCGATGGATTCCGGCGGAGACGATTGATGGCAAAGCCCTTGAAGTATCCCGTGTCCGCGCTGGTTGTCCTGCATGATGCCAACGGCAATATCCTTTTAATCGAACGCACTTCGCCGCCAGGTTTTTGGCAGTCAGTAACCGGCAGCATTGAGCCGGACGAAACCATAGAGGAAACCGCCAAACGCGAAGTTTGGGAGGAAACCGGCATCCGCCTTGCGGACGGGCAGCTCTGCAACTGGCACGACAGCACGGTTTACGAAATCTACCACCACTGGCGGCACCGTTATCCCAAAGGCGTGTTCGAAAACCGCGAACACATCTTTTCCGCCGAAATTCCGCGCGATGCGGTGATTGTTTTGCAGCCTGACGAACACGTCGCTTACGGATGGTTCGGCATAGAAGAAGCGGCGGAAAAAGTGTTCTCCCCGTCGAACAAAAGGGCGATTTTGGCATTGGGGAAAAGGTTGGGATTGGTTGTTTGATAAATGATGGCGGGGAGATGACCGACAACCGCATTTAAAGACCGATGGACAGCCTCTTTTATATCTAATAAAATAAACGATAATTGTTATTGGTTAATTTGGTAACATCAAACCGTAAAGGTCGTCTGAACGTTCGGCTTTCTGATTGAAAGCCTTTAAATTTTCTTGTTCACACGGCCTTTTCCATATTTTCGTTTTATATCTGCTTGGAGAATCCATGTTACGTCTGACTGCTTTAGCCGTATGCTGCGCCCTTGCTTTGGGTGCGTGTTCGCCGAAAGATTCCGCTTCAAACCAAAACGCCCAAACCGCTTCCGCCGCCCAAACCGAAGGCGCGGGCTTGACCGTCAAAACGACGCGTGGTGACGCGAAAGTGCCGCAAAATCCCGAACGTATCGCCGTTTACGATTTGGGTATGCTCGACACTTTAAACAAATTGGGCGTGAAAACCGGTCTGTCCATCGACAAAAACCTGCTGCCTTATTTGGACGAATATTTCAAAACGACAAAACCTGCCGGTACGCTGTTCGAGCCGGATTACGAGGCGCTCAACGCCTACAAACCGCAGCTCATCATCATCGGCAGCCGCGCAGCCAAAGCGTTTGACAAGTTGAACGCCATTGCGCCGACCATCGAAATGACCGCCGATACCGCCAACCTCAAAGACAGTGCCAAAGAGCGTATCGACGCGCTGGCGCAAATCTTCGGCAAACAGGCGGAAGCCGACAAGCTGAAGGCGGAAATCGACGCATCTTTTGAAGCCGCGAAAACTGCAGCGCAAGGTAAAGGCAAAGGTTTGGTGATTCTGGTCAACGGCGGGAAACTGTCCGCCTTCGGTCCGTCTTCACGACTGGGTGGCTGGCTGCACAAAGACATCGGCGTTCCGGCCGTTGATGAAGCCATCAAAGAAGGCAGCCACGGTCAGCCCGTCAGCTTCGAATACCTGAAAGAGAAAAATCCCGACTGGCTGTTTGTCCTTGACAGGGGCGCAGCCATCGGCGAAGAAGGACAGGCGGCGAAAGATGTGTTGAACAATCCGCTGGTCGCCGAAACGACCGCATGGAAAAAAGGACAGGTGGTTTACCTCCTTCCCGAAACCTATTTGGCAGCGGGCGGCGCGCAAGAATTGCTGAACGCGTCCAAACAGGTTACCGACGCGTTTAAGGCAGCGAAATAATTTAACAAGTTGGTTTAAACAATCAAAAGGTCGTCTGAAAACAAGCATTGCAGGTTTTCAGACGACCTTTTGATTTCCAACTTTGTTTCTTAATCTGCCAACAGGTTTTCAAGCCCAAAAATCGCGCGGTGGATCGAGGACGGGTTTGACGATGCCGGTACGGACGGCAAAATCGCCGAAGCCTTCGTCGTCAAGGCGGTTTTGCGCCCAGTTGCTGACCCAGCCGTCCACGATTTCGAGGATTTCGGGTTCGGTAATGTTTTCTTTAAAGAGGCGCGGGATGCGGGTACCTTCGCGGTTGCCGCCGGCGTAGAGGTTGTAGCGGCCGACGGCTTTGCCGACCAAGCCGATTTCGGCGAGCATGGCGCGGCCGCAGCCGTTCGGGCAACCGGTTACGCGCAGGACGATGTATTCGTCTTCCAAGCCGTATTTGGCGAACATTTCGTCGATTTTGTCGGAGAACGACGGCAGGAAGCGTTCGGCTTCCGCCATCGCCAGCGGACAGGTCGGCAGTGCGACGCACGCCATGGAGTTTTCGCGCTGGATGGTGATGGATTTGCTGATTAAGCCGTGTTCTTTGGCGATTTTGTCTATGGTGTCTTTCAGCTCGGGCGGAACGTTGGCGACGACGAGGTTTTGGTTGGCGGTCAGACGGAAGTCGCCGGGATGGATTTTGGCGATTTCGCGCACACCGGTTTTCAACGGCCTGCCGGGGTAGTCGAGCAGGCGGCCGTTTTCGATGAACAGGGTCAGGTGCCAGTTGCCTTCGAGGCCTTTAACCCAGCCGATGTGGTCGCCGCGATGGGTGAAGGCGTAGGGGCGGATGGGTTCGAACTTGATGCCCATGCGCCGTTCGACTTCTTCTTTGAATACTTCGACGCCGACGCGCTGGAGGGTGTAGCGGGTGCGGGCGGCTTTGCGGTCGCTGCGGTTGCCCCAGTCGCGCTGGGTGCTGACGACGGCTTCGGCGGCGTTGAGGGTGTATTCGAGGGGGACGAAACCGAATTCGTAGGAGGTGTTGGGGTAGGTTTTGGTGTTGCCGTGTTCGCTGGACAGCCCGCCGCCGACAAGGACGTTAAAGCCGACAAGTTTGCCGTTTTCTTCGATGGCGACGAAACCTAAGTCGTTGGAGTGGATGTCCACATCGTTGTCGGGCGGGATGACGACGGCGGTTTTGAATTTGCGCGGCAGGTAGGTTTTGCCCAAAATCGGTTCGACGTCGTCGGCGATTTCTTTGTTGCGCGGCTCGGTCGGTTCGGTGGTGAACACTTTTTCACCGTCCAGCCAGACATCGGCATATGCCATAGTGCGCGGCAGAAGGTGCATACTGATGCGTTTTGCCCATTCGTAGGCTTCTTGGTGCAGCGGGCTTTGAACGGGATTGCTGGTGCAAAGTACGTTGCGGTTGACGTCGCTGGCGGTGGCGATGGAATCGAGGCCGAGTTTGTGCAGGGACTGGTGCGCCAGCTTCAAATCGGTTTTTAAAATGCCGTGGTATTGGAAGGTTTGACGGTTGGTCAGGCGGATGGAGCCGTAAATGGTGTGGTCGCCGGCAAATTCGTCTATGCCCAGCCACTGCGCCGGCGTGATGATGCCGCCGGGCAAGCGGCAGCGCAACATCATGTTTTTTAAGGGTTCGAGTTTTTGATCGGTACGCTCGGCACGAATGTCGCGGTTGTCCTGCTCGTACATGCCGTGGAAACGGATGAGCTGGAAATTGTCGGCGGTAAAGCCGCCGGTAAAGTCGTCGGTCAAATCGTCTTTGATGGTACCGTGCAGATAGTCGCTGCGGTCTTTCAGGGCTTCGTTGCCGGAAAGCGGGGTGTCGGGTAGCTTGGCGCGCGGGTCGGCGGTGGTAGTCATAGGGTGCTCCTTATTCTCAGTTTGGAGCTACTTTAATCAGGTCGTCTGAAAATGGGAAAGAATGGTTTGTTCGATTTAAAGATGATTTCGTTATATGAATCTGATGTTTTCAGACGACCCCGGGTAATCTAAATTTTGCCAATCGCACTGTTTGTTTGGAAGCCAACACATTCATTTCAAAGTCAAGTTAAGCTATAATACCCGCCGACACATACCATCTCTCCCCCCTATCCCATGCAACTTACCGCCGTCGGACTCAACCACCAAACTGCGCCTTTGAGTATACGCGAGAAGCTGGCATTCACCGCAGCAAGCCTGCCCGAAGCCGTCCGCAACCTTGCTCGAAGCAAAGCAGCGAAGGAGGCAGTAATTCTATCGACCTGCAACCGCACCGAGCTTTACTGCGTCGGCGAAACCGAGCAAATCATCGAATGGCTGGCGCAATACCACAACCTGCCTGCCGAAGAAATCCGCCCCTATCTTTATACCTTGGACAACAACGAAACCATCCGCCACGCTTTCCGCGTTGCCTGCGGATTGGATTCTATGGTATTGGGCGAGCCGCAGATTTTGGGACAGATTAAAGATGCCGTGCGTGTCGCCCAAGAACAAGAAAGCATCAATACCAACCTCAACGCATTGTTTCAAAAAACGTTTGCCGTTGCCAAAGAGGTGCGTACCGACACTGCCGTCGGCGAGAATTCCGTTTCGATGGCTTCCGCATCCGTCAAGCTTGCCGAACAGATTTTTCCCGATATCGGCGATCTGAACGTTCTATTTATCGGCGCGGGCGAAATGATTGAATTGGTCGCCACCTATTTCGCCGCCAAAAGTCCCAAACTCATTACTGTTGCCAACCGTACCCTGCCGCGCGCCCAAGAGTTGTGCGACAAACTCGGACTGAATGCCGAGCCTTGCCTGCTGACAGAGTTGCCCGACATTTTGCACGAATACGATGTCGTCGTTTCCTCTACCGCCAGCCAGCTCCCATTGGTCGGCAAAGGCATGGTGGAACGTGCATTGCGTCTACGTCTCAATATGCCCATGTTCCTGCTTGACCTTGCCGTTCCGCGCGATATCGAAGCCGAAGTGGGGGAACTGGGCGACGCTTATCTCTACACTGTTGACGACATGATGGGCATCGTCCAAAACGGCAAGGAGGCCCGCCAAAAAGCGGCTGCCGAAGCCGAAGCTATGGTGGAGAAAAAGGTCGGTGAGTTTGTCCGCCAACAACAAAGCCGCCAAAGCGTCCCCCTTATCCGCGCCCTGCGTGACGAAGGCGAACGCGCCCGCAGGCAGGTTTTGGAAAATGCGATGAAACAGCTTGCCAAAGGCGCATCGGCGGAAGAGGTATTGGAGCGGCTCTCCATCCAATTGACCAACAAACTCCTCCACTCTCCCACTCAAACCCTCAATAAGGCAGGCTCGGAAAACAGCAATCTGGTCGATGCCGTTGCTCAAATTTATCAATTGGATCAACACGATTAACGATTAGAAAGGTCGTCTGAAAATTTTCAGACGACCTTTCCGTATGCCTCTCTGCCTTATCGATTAAATCCCCAAAATCCGTATCTCAAATATCTGAAAACTTATGCAGACACTTTATCTTGCCTCCGGCAGCCCGCGCCGCCGCGAAATCCTTGAAAACTTAGGCTACCAAATTCAGCGTATTCCCGCCGATATCGATGAAACGCCATTTCCTGACGAAAATGCCGCCGATTATGTCCAGCGTATGGCGAACGAAAAGAACGCTGCCGCCGTCGCCCAATGGTTTGCACAACATGATACGCCGCCCGAATTTCCCATTCTGACCGCCGATACCACCGTTGCCTATCAAAACCATATCCTCGGCAAACCCGAAACCCAAGAGCATGCCGCCGCAATGCTTGGGCAGTTGTCAGGGCAAACCCATCAAGTGCTGACTGCCGTATGCGTGTATTGGCAAGGCAAAACGCGCAGCGTCTTGCAAACCAGCGATGTGCGTTTCAAAACCTTATCCCCTGACGAAATCTTTGCCTACATTCAAAGCGGCGAACCGATGGATAAAGCCGGTGCATACGGAATCCAAGGCTTGGGCGGCGTGTTTGTCGAGCATTTGCAAGGCAGCTTTACTGGCGTGATGGGGCTGCCCGTTTATGAAACCGTTGGTTTGCTGATGCAATTTGATTTGTCTGTTCCGCCTTTTTTCTGAGGTTCGGGGTTGTTCAGTTGCAGTAAAAATCATCAATCTTCTTTGTTTGTCTTTATGGCTGTATTTTTTAGATTTAAAAAAGAGTAAAAAGAAAATGAAAAAAATCGGTTTGTATTTATTCATATTGTTGTTTCCTGTGTCAGTAAGCGCCAATAATTACGAACAAATTGGAGATAAAAGGCAATCGATTGAAATAAATAATTTTTTTAGTGATGTAAAGAAGGAAAATATTACGTCTTATGAGGAGGGCGATTTTATTGTCGTTAGGGTTGATGATTTTGGTGGGAGATTTTATGAAGAATATTACATAAAAAGGAATGGGAAGTTATTGATTTTAGATAAATTGAAAACGATTAGTCTGTATAAGGAAGATTTTGACGTTAAATCTTTAGAGTGCAGAAAAAATATCCATAAACCCATAAAAGATTATGATAGGCAGACTGTTTTAAAGATGCATGGTGAGAAATGTAGAACTTTTTATGCAGTTGAAAATACATTGGACGATTTAGAAGAATATGTCAAAGACCACTCGGATTTTGATATAGATAAAAGTAGAATGGATTGGTATCTTGGCAGATATCCGATTAATCAGAAAAATATTGCAACTTACAATAATATAGCATTTTATCTTAATAATCAGGAGTATCATCAGTCTGCAATATATCTCTTACATAAGATTATTAAGGCATCCCCAGATAGAACTGTTGCATACTTAAATATTGCAGATGCGTATTGGGATTCAAAAGATAAACGGAATGCAAAAATATTTTATAAAAAATACCTCTTCCAAATAAAGAAAACCGGGGAGAAAGCCTCCGTTCCTTCTCGGGTATCTAAAAGGATAGCTCAATAAATCTTATGACGGATTGAGGTTTTGTATTTGAAACAGTTGTGATAAACCGTAGACTTGAATAATTCTCAGTAATGAAAAAGGTCGTCTGAAAACGTGAACTGCCCCCCAAAAGTTGGACATCCCCTCCAACTCACAAGGTGCAGTTTTTT
>CAJZEA010000052.1:0-8855 GCA_915066515.1 uncultured Neisseria sp.
TTTTTTCCGCCGCGCCCCATGCAATGCCGCGCAACTCTTCGCGCAGAGTACGGTTTTGTATCACCAAAAACCGCCAAGGTTCCAGCCCGAACGAACTGGGCGACAGGCGCGCAGTTTCCAGAATATAGGCGAAATCATCGGCAGGGATTTTCTTCGCCGCGTCATAGCTTTTGCAGGCGTGGCGGAAACGGAAGGCGTTTAAAACGGCTTGTTTATCGGCAAACATGGTTTTCTCCAGTTGAGTTATCTTGATTTCAAGTTAAATATAAATAGAAATTAGCTTGAAGTCAAGATAAAATAATCGCCATTGAAAACCGAACGGAGCATTCTATGACCGAACACCTTGATGCAGCCGCCCGCGCCGTTGCCCAATGGAAGCAGGAACTACCAGAATTGGAAGCAGAGAACATGTTGTTAATAGGTCGTCTGAAACGCGCTGCTGCTTTAATCGCACGCGAATTGGAAAAAGTTTACGGAGAATACGGTTTAACCGAAGGCTCGTTCGATGTGCTGGCTACTTTGCGCCGCAGTGGCGCGCCTTATACGTTGACCCCAACTGAGTTGTTCTCTTCGCTGATGGTAACATCAGGTACCATGACTACGCGCCTGAAAAACTTGGAAAACCAAGGGCTAATTGACCGCCTGCCCAACCCCGACGATGCGCGAGGTATGCTGGTGCGTTTGACCGATAAAGGCAAAGAATTGATTGAGAAAGCTTTGTTTCCGCATATGGAGAACGAAAAGCGGCTGATGAAAAAATTAGATTTAAAAACCAAAACATCGCTTGAATACGGACTGGAGACATGGCTGGAGGTTTTGGAGGGAAGTAGGTAAAAGGTCGTCTGAAAACGCGACATTCCGTTTTCAGACGACCTCAGTTTATTGTGCAGACTTTTTCTTCTCCAGCCGCTTCAATTGCTTGGCGGCATATTTGTTGCCTGCCTCGGCGGCACGGCGGTAATAGCGGGCGGCTTTTTTCAGACGACCTGCATCTTCATAGAGGATACCGAGGTTGGATAATGCGATGATGCTGCCCGCGCGGGCGGCGAGTTTGTACCATTTTTTCGCCTGTTTTTTGCTGCGGCGCACGCCGTTGCCGTTGTAGTAGAGGAAGCCTATGTTGTTGCAGGCGGTTTCATCCGCTTGTAGGGCAGCGCGGGCGTACCATTTGTAGGCTTTGGTGTAGTTTCGGGGCAGACCGAGGCCTTTATCGTATAGGTAGCCGAGGGCGCGTTGGGCTTCGGCGCAACCCGCTTTGGCTGCTTTGCGATAAAGCAGGCAGGCTGTCTTAATGTCTTTTTTGCCGCCGAGTCCACGCTCGTGCAGCAAGCCGAGGCGGTAGGCTGCATAGGCCGTATCGGGGATTATGCTACCGTGTTGCTTAAAGGCGCGTGCATACCATTTGCGGGCGCGGCGGTAGTCGGGCTTTTCTGCAAATTCGTACAGGCGGCCGAGGGATTCCTGTGCTTTGGCATGACCGAGTTTTGCGGCACGGCGGTAATATTTTTCGGCTTTGGTGAGGTTTGGTTTGGCGCCTTCGCCGTACTGGCGGGCATTGCCGAGACCGAACCAGCCGTCTGGGCAGCCTTTTTTGGCGAGTTTGCGGTAGGCGGCGTAGGCTTCGTCAGAACAGACATAACTGAGGCATTCGAGCAGGGCGGCGCGGTAGAGGGATTTAGGATTCATGTTTCTGCCTTTCTGGTGGTTTCAGACGGCTGCTGTGTAGAACCGTTGACAAAATGTATTTAGTTTGCAGTCCGCTTTTTGAATGGCTTTTCGGAAGTTTCACCGCCAGCGGTTGGGCGTGCTGCGGTTGATGCGTATGGGTGGTCGGTAAGGTTTTGATTTTTGTGTTTTTGATTTTCAGACGACCTTTGGGGTCGTCTGAAAACTTGTTGGAACAGGTTTGAACAGATGATAAACCAAGCGGCGGTCTGACAACGTGGAACGATGGTTCGGGTAGTGTAACAGGCTGCTTTTTTGTTTTCATTACATTATGGCAGTTATACAACATTTCTTCATAAAAAACGCAGTTTTATTGTAACGTTCCAAACATTTCCCCTATAATCCGCCTGTTTTCAATTTTCACACGCAAAGAAAGGAGCAGCCATGACACACAATACTTCAATCCGCTCAATCACATTCTTTGCAGCCCAAGCGTCGGTCTGATTTCCGGACAACGCGTTTCCGCATTTCCCATATCGCCCGCTTCGGGCTGCTTTCCCATCAATCGGACAGAGGTCGTCTGAAAAAGTCAGACGGCAGTCGGTATATTTTCAAACCGGACATCTTTTTTGTTTTGTCGGTTTGGACACGTTTTGCCATCTGTCCGTTTTTAAAGAAAGCATACACATGGGCAATTATCAAAATCCCCATCATATTCATATCATCGCTGATTCGGAAACCTGGATTGAAGGCAACGCCGTCGCTCAACTCGAAACCACCGCCAAGCTGCCACATATGCTGCGCGTAGCCGGCATGCCTGATCTGCATGCGGGGCGGGGTTATCCCGTCGGTGCAGCGTTTTTCAGCGACCGTCATTTTTACCCCGCGCTCATCGGCAACGACATCGGCTGCGGCATGGCGTTTTGCCAAACGGATTTGTCTGCCGCCAAGCTCAAACCCGCCAAATTCGCCAAGCAGCTTGGCAACATCGATACGCCTTTGAGCCAAGACGAACAAGAAGCCTTGCTCGGAGAATCCGCATCCGATTATCCGTTTTCAGACGATCTCGCAATCGGCACCATTGGCGGTGGCAATCATTTTGCCGAATTGCAAACCGTTGAAACCGTTTACCGCGACGATTTGCTTCCCGCTGCCTTTGATTCAAACCGTTTGCAATTGTTGGTACACAGCGGTTCGCGCGGACTGGGTCAGCAAATTTTGCGACGGCACATCGAAGCCTACGGACATCGAGGTTTGGCGGAAGGCAGCGAGGCTGCGGCGGACTATCTTGCCGAACATCAGGCAGCCCTTGAGTTCGCCCGTTTAAACCGCCGTCTGATTGCCGCCAGAATGCTCGACCGCTGGCGCACGGAAGGCGAATGCCTGCTTGACGTGCATCACAATTTCCTCGAACAAGCCGAAATCGCGGGGCAAACCGGCTGGCTGCATCGCAAAGGCGCAACGCCCGCCGATAAAGGTCTGGTCATGATACCCGGCTCGCGCGGCGATTACAGCTATCTGGTTCTGCCGACCCAAGATTGCCAAATTTCGCTGAACACATTGGCACACGGCGCAGGACGGAAGTGGCAGCGCGGCGAATGCAAAGGTCGCCTGTCACACAAATATTCCGCCGACAGCCTACGCCAAACCGCATTCGGCAGTGTGGTCGTTTGTCAGGATAAGGCTTTGATTTTTGAAGAAGCTCCGCAGGCTTATAAAAGCATAGACAGCGTCATTTCAGCCATGAAAAACGCAGGTCTGATTGAATTGGTCGCCCGGTTCAAACCCGTTTTGACTTATAAAACCAGCGGCGGATGTGGAGAATAAAAATGAAGCAAAACTTACAAACGGTTTATCTGCAAATTTCTACAGCCCAAGGGCCTGCCGAATGCCGCATCTTTGCCCGCTTCGTATTGGGCAGGCTGATTGCTGAGGCGAAGGCGGAAGGTGTCGAGGCGGAAATCATCTCCGAAACTGCGGATAAGCACGGCATTATGTCGGCGGTGCTTAAATTGGACGGCAAACATGCCGAAACTCTGGCACAGCGTTGGCAAGGTTCGCTCCAATGGATATGCGCCAGCTCCGTCCGTCCGAAACATCCGCGCAAAAACTGGTATATCGGCGTTTTCCGTATGCCTGACATGCCTGAAATGCCGTCTGAAAGCGAAATTGAGTTTCAAACCTGCCGTTCGGGCGGCAAAGGCGGGCAGCACGTCAATAAAACTGAAAGTGCTGTGCGTGCCACTCATAAAGCGAGCGGTATTTCCGTGCGGGTCGAAAGCGAACGCAGTCAGCATGCCAACAAAAAATTGGCTTTGACCCTGCTGGCGCAAAAGTTGGCGGAACATCATGCCGGACAGGCTGACGATTACGCCCGCGCACAGCACAGCCAGCTTTATCAGGTGGAACGCGGCAATCCGAAACGGACGTTCGTCGGAACGGAATTTAAGGAGAAGCTGGATGCTAAATCTTGAGCTGAGACAGCCGCTTTGGCAATGTCGTCATCCCCCGTGTTTTTAATATACGGGAAAAGGTCGTCTGAAAACCTGAATTTGGGTTTTCAGACGACCTTTTGTCTGGCTATCAACATCCGTTCAATAAGAATCCGGAATGTGTTTGAAATACAGCATGACCAGATACCAAAACAGCGTCGCTGCGGCTGCACCGAGCAGCACCCATGCGCTGATTTTGGCGACATCGCGCAGGGCGCGTTTTTGCTTGCGGCTGAAGAGGCGGTTGATAATCAGCGCGGCAAGTGCGAAAAAGAAAAAAATACGGAAAAGTCTGCCTATCATATCGGGAAGCGGGGGAGGTCGTCTGAAAAAGTATGGTTTGGGCGCGGCGGCATGGGGACGGATGTTTCAGCGCATCGGGCTGCTTGTCCGCCCGTGTCAAAAAGTCATGCCGTTTGCTATATAATAACGCTTTTCGCCGCATTTGTTGGAACAGGATATGAGTCAAAGTGCCTCGGTGGGCATTGTAACGCCCCAAAAAATTCCGTTTGAGATGCCGCTGGTTTTGGAAAACGGTAAAACTTTGCCGCGTTTCGATCTGATGATTGAAACCTACGGCGAGCTGAATGTCGAAAAAAACAATGCGGTTTTAATCTGCCATGCGCTGTCGGGCAACCATCATGTTGCGGGCAGGCATTCGGCGGAGGATAAATATGCGGGCTGGTGGGACAATATGGTTGGACCCGGCAAACCGATTGATACGGAACGTTTTTTTGTGGTCGGTTTGAACAATCTGGGCGGCTGCGACGGCAGCAGCGGGCCTTTGTCGATCAATCCTGAAACGGGTAGGGAATACGGCGCGGATTTTCCGGTGGTTACGGTGAAGGACTGGGTAAAATCCCAAGCCGCGCTTGCCGATTATCTCGGTATCGAACAATGGGCGGCGATTGTCGGCGGCAGCTTGGGCGGTATGCAGGCTTTGCAATGGACGATTTCCTATCCCGAGCGCGTGCGCCATGCCTTAGTGATTGCATCTGCGCCGAAACTGTCCACGCAAAATATCGCGTTTAATGATGTAGCACGTCAGGCGATTTTGACCGACCCCAATTTCAACGAAGGACATTACCGCAGCCGCAATACCGTTCCTGCACGAGGCTTACGGATTGCCCGCATGATGGGGCACATTACGTATCTTGCCGAAGACGGTTTGGGCAAAAAATTCGGACGCGATTTGCGTTCAAACGGCTATCAATACGGCTACGGCGTTGAATTTGAAGTGGAATCCTATCTGCGCTATCAGGGCGACAAATTCGTCGGACGGTTTGATGCCAACACTTACCTGCTCATGACCAAGGCTTTGGACTATTTCGATCCGGCGGCAGATTTCGGCGACAGCCTGACCCGCGCCTTGCAAAATGTGAAAGCGAAATTTTTTGTCGCCAGCTTCAGTACCGATTGGCGTTTCTCACCCGCGCGTTCCAAAGAGCTGGTCAAAGCGCTGATTGCGGCGCACAAGCCGGTGCAGTATATCGAAGTCAAATCCAACCACGGCCATGATGCCTTTTTGATGGAAGACGAAGCCTATATGCGCGCCGTAGCGGTTTATATGAACAATGTTGACAAGGATTGCCGATCATGAATTTGCGCGACGATTTGCAGTTGATTTACGACTGGATTCCAGAAGGCAGCCGCGTCTTGGACTTGGGCTGCGGCGACGGCGAATTGCTGGCGGCTTTGGTGGAGCACAAAAAATGCAGCGGCTACGGCATCGAAATCGACACCGACAGCGTCATCTCCGCCATGTCGCGCGGCGTGAACGTCATTCAAGCCGATTTGGAGCAGGGTTTGGCTGAATTTGGCGATCAGACGTTTGACGTTATCGTCTTGAGCCAAACCATCCAAGCCATGCAGAATACCGAAAAAATCCTGCGTTGTCTCATGCGCGTGGCGAAACAGGCAATTGTCAGCTTCCCGAATTTCGGCTACTGGCACAACCGCTTCCAAATCGCCGTCGGAGGGCATATGCCGGTTTCCGAACGCATGCCCTACCATTGGTACGACACGCCGAACATCCATTGGTGTACGCTCAAAGACTTTGATTTATTGTGCGCCAAAAACAAAATCCGCGTCCTCGAGCGCGCGGTCATGACGGGCAACAAACAGATCAAACATTTCCCCAACCTTTTGGGCAGCTTGGCGTTTTACCGCGTCGGGTAAGATGGGTTGAGCACCTTGTTGGCAATAACAAGGTTCTTGAGTTGTACTAACAGGAGGTCGTCTGAAAAATGAAGTGGCAGATTTTCAGACGACCTCTTTATGTTGAAAACAAAATAATGAAAAACGAAACGTCATCACTTCTCTTATGGCTTACTGCAATCATGCTGACTGCGTGTTCTCCAAGCAAAGAAGATAAAACAAAAGAAGTCGGCGCATCCGCTGCTTCGTCCTCCACGTCATCTGCTTCTTCCCAATCCGATTTGAATCCAATCGCGTCCAACTCTAATAGCGTCAAGCAAGTAGAAGGCGCACCTTCTTCAAATTGCACCAACCTGCATCAGATTGACGGCATTGATGATTTTGTCCGTCAGGTTGCCGAAAATATCGATTCCAGTTGTTTGTTTGAACGCAGCCCTAAAGAATTGGCGGCGGTTTGGGGCATTCCCGGTGGAGACGATCCGCTGGAGCAGGCACTGTTCCCTGATATTGATCCGAATGATCCTAAAAACGTTGATAAAGTGATAGAGGCTATTGATCAGATGGTAAAAGGGGAGCGGAGCTATAATCAGCAGGCGGTAGAACCGGTGGTACAAGAAATGAAAGCACTTAGGCGGCGGGATACTTTGGTTTTATCAACAGGTAAACAGACAAGCCAAGGTTCAAATGAGCCGCTGAGGATAACACGGAATTTCGACATAGAAGGAACGCCGGAATATCTCAAGAAATATGGCGGCGGGTTTGGCGGCAGTTTTCAAAACATCAGCCGGTTGCCCGAATATTTGAAAGCGCGCGGGAAGATTTTTGAGGCGCAAAGGGTATTCCGCCTTTTCAACCGCGACCGCAGCCCTGATAAGCCTTATCTGGAAATTGTGTTTGACGAAAGCGGGAAAATTGTTTCGATTACCGTATATGAGAATGTTTCCAATCCGGCAAGCGGGATTCATTTGATGTAATGGGTTTGGAGCACAAACGGAGAGGGTAGGAATCTAAATGCATCGAGCGTTCGTTGAACATTTGATGCGATAGCAGTTTGATTGGAAGCCTTCAATTCAATATCGAAAAGGTCGTCTGAAACCTGAATCGGGTTTCAGACGACCTTTTGTTGATGTGTTCGAGCTTAACCAAATGCTTAACGGCTGTCTTTCCATTGGTAATATTTCGAGCCGAGGAAGGAGCCGAGTTTGCGCAGGAAAGGTTGGGTAATGATGCAGGGGTGTTTGAGTTTTTCAAACGGTTTCAGACGACCATCGTCGCCCATGATGGCTTCGGCGATGGCAAGGCCTGCTATGCCGGTAATCGCCATGCCGTGTCCTGAGTAGCCTTGGGCATAGTAAACATTGGGCGCGAGCCTGCCGAAGTGGGGGGCGAGGTTGGCGGTGATATCGCATTCGCCGCCCCAGGAATGTTCGATTTTGACATCGGCAAGCTGGGGGAAGACTTTGAGCATGTCTTGGCGGACAAGCTCGGTCATGCGGTCGGGATCGTCGATGAACTCGTTGTCTTTGCCGCCGAAGAGCAGGCGGCCGTCGGAACTGAGGCGGTAGTAGTCGAGGACGTGGCGGTTGTCGCAGACAGCCATGTTGTTGCGGATGAGCTCTTTGGCGCGTTCGCCCAGCGGTTCGGTGGCGATGATGAAGGTGCTGACGGCGATGGCTTTTTTTTCCAACGGCTTGAATTTTTGATGCAAACCGGCGTAGGTGTTGACGGCATACACGAGGTTTTGGCATTCGATGCTGCCGTCCGGGGTATGGACGAGCCAGCCGCCTTGATAGGGTTCGATACGGGTCATCGGGGACTGTTCGAAAATCTGCGCGCCTGCTTCTGCGGCGGCGCGGGCGATGCCCAGGGTGTAGTTGAGCGGATGGAGGTGGCCGGAATGGGGGTCGAACTGTGCGCCCAAGTACATATCGCTGGCAAGTTGTTGCTTGAGCGTGGCTTTATCCCAGAGTTGGTAATGGGTAGCGCCGTAATGTTGTCGGGCGTGTTCATGCCATTGTTGCAATTCTTCCCAATGCTGCGGGCGGATGGCGACGGTGGCGTAGCCGCGCTGCCAGTCGCAGGCGATTTGGTGTTTTTTAACCCGTTCGTCAACGAGTTCGACGGCTTGCAGGGATTGCTGCCAAAACCAGCGGGCTTGTTCCAAGCCGATTTGTTTTTCGATTTCTTCCATACCGCAGGCGTAATCGCTGATGACTTGCCCGCCGCTGCGCCCTGATGCGCCGAAGCCGATACGGGCGGCTTCGAGTACGGTAACTTCGCGTCCGTTTTCGGCAAGGGGAAGGGCTGTGCAAAGTCCTGTCAATCCTCCGCCGATGACGCAGGTCTCGGTTTTCAGACGACCTTCAAGCTTGGGATAAGCGGCGTGGGGATTGATGGTGCTGAAATAATAGGAGGGAAGGTATTCTTTGAAATTGGGATGAATCATAGGGTAATGCTTTGTGTGGTTTCAGACGACCTTTGGAGGGTATAGTGGATTAACTTTAAACCAGTACGGCGTTGCCTCGCCTTAGCTCAAAGAGA
>CAJZEA010000053.1:0-8822 GCA_915066515.1 uncultured Neisseria sp.
CTTTGAGCTAAGGCGAGGCAACGCCGTACTGGTTTAAAGTTAATCCACTATAAAAGGCGTTTTAACATTTATCTCTATAAGCAGGTTTGTTACAATTTCGGGAAAATTTTAGTGGAACCGCAAAATGCTGATGAACTCATCCGCCATCCTCCCGCCCGCCATGCTCGGCATCCTCGGCGGCGGACAATTAGGCAGAATGTTTACCGTTGCCGCCAAAACCATGGGCTACAAAGTAACCGTACTCGACCCCGATCCGAACACGCCGGCGGCGGAATTTGCCGACCGCCATTTGTGCGCGCCGTTTGACGACCAAGCCGCTTTGGATGAATTGGCAAAATGCGCGGCGGTTACTACTGAATTTGAAAACGTCAATGCCGAAGCGATGCGCTTTCTGGCAAAACATACCAACGTTTCCCCCGGCGGCGACTGCGTTGCCATCGCGCAAAACCGTATTCAGGAAAAAGCGTGGATACGCAAAGCGGGATTGCAAACCGCGCCGTATCAAGCGGTTTGCCGTTCAGACGACATCAGCGAAGCAAGCGCGCAATTTTTGCCCGGCATCTTGAAAACGGCTACGTTGGGCTACGACGGAAAAGGTCAAATCCGCGTCAAAACGGTGGACGAACTCAAAGCCGCGTTTGCCGAACACGGCGGCGTGGATTGCGTTTTGGAAAAAATGGTGGATTTGCGCGGCGAAATTTCCGTGATCGTATGTCGTCTGAACAATGAAAACGTGCAAACCTTCGACCCCGCCGAAAACATCCACGAAAACGGCATCCTTGCTTACTCCATCGTTCCTGCGCGGCTGAGTGCCGACGTGCAACAACAGGCGCGGCAAATGGCGCAACGCTTGGCGGACGAACTGGATTATGTCGGCGTGTTGGCGGTGGAAATGTTCGTCGTCGGCGACACGCATGAATTGGTCGTCAACGAAATCGCCCCACGCCCGCACAATTCCGGCCACCACACCATCGATGCCTGCGCCGCAGACCAGTTCCAGCAGCAGGTACGCATTATGTGCAATCTGCCGCCCGCCGATACCAAGTTGCTTTCTTCATGTTGCATGGCGAATATTTTGGGCGACGTTTGGCAGGAAGACGGTGGCGAACCGAATTGGCTGCCGTTGCAAAGCCATCCGGATGCACACCTGCACCTATACGGCAAAAAAGCCGCGCGAAAAGGCCGCAAAATGGGGCATTTTACCGTTTTGTCCGCCGATGCCGATGCTGCGTTTGAAGTGGCAGGAAAATTACATCAAAGCCTTTGAATATAAAATATAATATCGGAAACAGCGTTCAGACGGCCCTCTGTCTGTTTATGAAGAAAACGTCGTCTGAACACGCATTACAATACATCTTACAACACATCTTGCCATGAGCCTTCTGACTATACTCCGCCCTGCAGTCGCGCAAGACTGCCAAGCCATACACAATGCCCATCTGCACGCCGTCCAATATACCTGCATCCGCAGTTACGACGATAAAGTATTGCATGCGTGGGAAGCCCTGCTCGATATCGACAGCTACCTCGAAACCATTTCCGATCCCGGCAAAGCCTTTTGGGTGGTGGAATACAGGGGGACCATACAGGGTTTTTTCCAAGTGGACTTCAAAGAAGCCCAATTGGATGCGTTGTATGTCCATCCCTTCGTCCATAATCACGGCTTGGGTACAGCCTTGCTGCGCCGTGCCGAAGAGCTTGCCCATCAGGCGGGGTTGAGCTTTTTGAAACTGTACGCCTCGCTCAACTCCGTTCCTTTCTACCGCTTGAACCACTACGAATCTTTGGGTTCCGCCGTATTGCAGTTGAACAAAGACGTCAAGGTCAAGTGCGAACTGATGCGCAAATATCTATAAGCCGTTTTAAGACGACCTGTATACGGAACGCCGAGGTCGTCTGAAAATGTGTTTTTTCATGTTCAACCTCGAAATATCCCCATGATGAAAACAGATTTCCAATCCGCCTTGAAAGCATTAGGCAAGCAAGCCAAAAAAGAAGCCGAAGCGCGGGCGCAGGAGCAAGCCTTGGCGAAGAAGCGCGAGGAAGAGAATATCGATTTCGCCAAAGCCGTAGGCGCAGTAACGCCGCTGAAAACCGCGCCGCGCTATGAAGCACCGCGTGATAAAACGCCCATCAAACCCCGTCCGAAAGAACAGGAAAGTTTGGCGGTCGAAGATTATTTTTATGTCGGCAGCGGCGCTTCTTGGGATGAACCGCCTGCTTCGTTCAGTAAAAACGGACAAGGTAAGAATGACTTGCAACGTCTGCGCAACGGGCATTATCCCGTAGTCGCCGATGTCGATTTGCACGGCTACACGCAGGAAGAGGCGCAACAGGTTTTAAACGAATTTATCGAATTTACCCAAAAGCGTGGCGTATGCGCCGAAATCATCCACGGCAGCGGTTTGGGATCGTCAGGCTACAAACCTGTTTTAAAAAACATGACGCGCCGCTGGCTGATGCAGCACCCCGATGTATTGGCTTATATCGAGCCGAGGGAAGGCAATGACGGCGCTGTACGCATTTTGTTGAAGCGCAGGCGCAGGGAAGAAGAATAGTTTGTGCTGGATTGATTGGGCTGAGGCAATGTTGCCTTGAGTACAATCTGCGAACCATGTCAAAGGTCATCTGAAACTGGGATTAGGTTTTCAGACGACCTTTTCGATTTTGGCAAATACTGAAATATTGCTTACGGCAGGAGTTTGCCCGGATTCATGATGCCGTGCGGGTCAAGCTGGGCTTTGATGGCGCGCATCAAGGCGATTTCGGACGGGGTGCGGACGCTGGGGAGCCAGTGTTTTTTGATGGTGCCGATACCGTGTTCCGCCGCGATGGTACCGTGGCAGGCGAGGATGTGTTCATAGACGATGCTGTTGACGGCATCTTCGTAACGGTAGGCTTCGTTGCTCAAGACGTCGGACAGGAAGGTGTTGTAATGCAGGCTGCCGTCGCCCAAATGTCCGAAGCAGACAATTTGTATACCCGGAAAACGGGTTTCTAAGGCGGGGGCGCATTGATGGACAAAGGCGGCGACTTGGGCAATCGGGACGGCGATGTCGTGTTTGATGCTGGTGCCGAGCTTGCGTTGGGAGGCGGAAATGTTTTCACGCAGCGTCCACAGATCGAGGCGCTCTTGTTCGGATTGTGCGATGATGCTGTTTTCTTGGCCGTTTTGATAGAGAAACTCGGCAAGTTTTTCGTTGAGCGCGGCATCGGGAACGGAGTCGGTCAGTTCGAGCAGGACGTGCCAGTTTGCATCGGTCGGCTGTTTGAGATAACTGAACTTGGAAGACAATGCCAAAGCGTAGCGGCTGATCAGCTCGAAACTGGTGAGGCGTTCGGCAAAATGCCCTTGTACGGCTGTTAAAAGCTGTACGGCAGATTCGATGTCATCCAAACCTACCCACGCGGTCGCTATGGTTTGCGGACGGGCGAAGAGTTTGAGCGTGGCGGCGGTGATAATGCCGAGCGTACCTTCGCTGCCGATAAAGAGGTGGCGCAGGTCATAGCCGGTGGTATTTTTGTGCAGCGGTTGGAGATGGGAAACAAGTTCGCCATTGGGCAGGACGACTTCCAAGCCTAATACCAAGTCGCGCATACTGCCGTAGCGTAAAACGTTTAATCCGCCGGCGTTGCAGGCGATGTTACCGCCGATTTCGCACGAGCCTTCGCTGGCAAGACTGAGGGGGAACAGTCTGCCTGCTTCGGCTGCCGCTTTTTGGACGTTTTGCAGGATTACGCCCGCTTCGACGGTGATGCTGTTGTCGGCAAGGTTGATTTCGCGGATGCGGTTGATTTTGGAAAGGTTGAGCAGTACGCCGCCGGAAGCTACCGCTGCGCCGCACAAACCGGTATTGCCGCCCTGCGGGGTAACGGGGATACGGTGTTCAAAACAAAACCGCATGATTTCTTGTACATTTTCTATGGAATGCGGTTGCAAGATGATGTCCGGTTCGGAAACAAAGCGGCGGCGCTGGTCGTTTAACAAGGCCGGAGTGGCTTCGAGGATTTCGGCGGGGGAAAGGAATTCAAGAAAACGGTCGTACAGATTGGGCATAACGGGCAGCAGGATGGTTTGTGTGTGTACGGAAGATTATATAGCGGATAAGGGAAGCGAAAAACGGTAAAGGTCGTCTGAAAAACAAAAAAGCAGGATACAATCCGTATCCTGCTTTTTTAACTGTAAAAATATTATTTTGCAGCAGAAGCGGCAGAAGCAGCAGCTGAGCTGGCAGCAGAAGCAGCACCGGTTGCAGCAGAAGCAGCGGTATTAGCTGCAGAAGCGGCAGTGTTGGCAGCAGAAGCAGCGGTGTTAGCTGCAGAAGCGGCTTCAGTTGCAGAGGAAGCGGCAGAAGCGGCACCAGTTGCAGAAGAAGCGGCAGAAGCAGCAGTTTCAGAAGCACCGGAAGCGGTAGGAGCAGCAGTATCAGCGCCTTTGTTACAAGCAGCCAAAGCCAAAGATAACAGAGCAGCAGCAATCAGAGATTTTTTCATTTTAAGAACCTTCTTTAAATCGATTTAAGTAGAACAAAACAACAAAACGACATATAAGTCGTTTCATTTAGAGTAAAAATTCATTGCTGAATTTCCTGCATTATGCCCCACAGGGTGCTTCGGTGCAACGATACGGACGAATTAGTAATTTTTAATCAATCTGAAATGGACGAAAGACGGGGGTAAAACTAGTCCGCATTGGCTGTTATTCAATGTACATTTGAAATAAATTGTATAGTAAAATTTATTTATTTCATGCGTTTACATTTGAATAATGCGTTATGGGCCTTTGTTTTCAATCGGTTTAAATGAAATGCGGGCAGTTGTTGCGCATAAAAGCAAAAAGTTGTAAAAAAGTTACACAAATATAAAGATTATCAAAATTTACGCTTTTGTGCACAATATGTTAAATATTGTGCATATAAATTTATAATTGTTAGTTTTGATAATTTTGCGATAAATCTCCGTGCATGACGGCGGTGTGTTAGAATGCTTCAGATTTGTTGGCAGAGGGTTGTCAATAAAGAAAACCTGTTTTGATAAACGGTCATGATAAAGGATAAAAAATGGCTATTGAAAAAAATTCTGTGGTTTCGCTTCACTATGAAATGTACGATGCGGACAACCAACTGCTGGACAAAACCGAAGAACCCATCGTCTATCTGCATGGCGGATATGACGGCATTTTCCCTTTGGTGGAAGAAGCTTTGCACGAGAAAAACGTCGGCGATACCGTTGAAGTCGCGCTGTCTCCCGATGATGCTTTTGGCGAGCAAGATCCCAGCCTGGTGCGTATCGAAGATGTCAGCGTGTTTCCGGTTGAAGTGGAAGTCGGCATGATGTTTGAAGCCGATGATCCTGAAACCGGCGATGTCTTGATTTACCGCGTAACCGATGTAGCGGACGGCAAAGCCGTAGTAGACGGCAACCATCCGCTTGCAGGCATGAAAATCTTGTTCAAAGCGACAGTTGACGGCGTACGCGATGCGACTGAAGAAGAAATCGCACACGGCCATGTTCACGGCCCGCACGGTCATCATCACTAATTAAGTTGATTTGCAATGTCAAGAGGTCGTCTGAAAACAGGATTGGGTTTCTGTTTTCAGACGACCTTTTTGTATTTTTCTAATACTGTTTTGGCTAAATAGAGACCTTGGCAAAATAGTTCTCTTTACCTTTCCCTGCATCGTTTTCAGATGACTTTGTGTGTTCACTTTGCCTGAACCAAAATAGGTCGTCTGAAAAGTACGGTATGGTTAAGTTGGTGTGGAGTCATTTACGACTACCCGCCCAGTAACGGCGTAACAAAATCCCGCCATTGTAGGGCAAGTCCTGCATTGATTTTGGTAAGGTTGTCGAGGAAATAGAAAAACGGCGGGTCTTGCACACCCTCTTGGTCTGCCAATTCCTCATTCCATGCTGCCTCCCACAGGAAAAAGCCCATGGCAGACTCTTGGCGACGTAAATGTGGGACATTCTTGAATTGATTATTATGATACTGCCAATGCAGCATGCATTTATCTTCCAGTTCGACAGGTGAAATCCGGCCTTGGAAAAAGGCGCGGGTAGTAGAAGGGTAGTCGAATAACATCAAGTGGCTTTGGCTGTAAGGGCGGACGTATCGGTCTAAAAAATCCAGAGATTTCAATATGATTTCTTGAGTTGGAACGCGCTCGAATAGTTCTGTTTCATCGTACCAATCTTCTACCAAAATGCTTTCAAATCCTGAGTATGCTTTTAACTCGGTCAGCTGTTCGGACGTAATCAGTTGAATTTCGCCTATATCGTTTAATCGCATTTGGCGGTATTGGACAAATGCTTCCGGCAGTTTGACATCATATTGTGCCAATGTATGGAAAAAGGTTGATTCGTGTGCTTCTTGGACATAATCCGCCGTATAAGGTGCAAGGAAATTGCGCGCTGAGAGTAGGGTAAGTAAATCACTGCCGGGCGGATAGTGCGGAGTGGTATGAGTTTGCGTCCATTCACTCTTGGGGCAGAGTATATAGCCCCAAGCGCGTTGGTGGGCATCGTAAAGCTCACTTGAATACCATTTGCTGCTGTGGAGAAATTCAGTTTCAATGAAATCGAGGCAGATGCGTAGGCGGAGAGTAGAGAGCATGGTGGATTGACCAGTATTGAAGATGAGTATTGAAGATGATTAGGGTGGGGCTTTGTGGATATGATACAGGAGGTCCGATATACAAGGGGTGCAGAACACATACGCGCAGTTTCTGCTTTTCAGACAATTTTGATACTTTCTTTGAGGTCGTCTGAAATATTGGTTCTTTAACAATCTGACTACTGCTCAGCATCAAGGTCGTCTGAAACACAACTTTCAGACGACCTTTGATTAGTTGAAATGGTCAAGCGGAAAAATGGTCGTACACAACATCGATTTTTGCGTAGGCGCGTCGGACTGCGGCTTCCCAGTCGCCTGCCGTACCTTCGGTGTAAACGGTATCCACGGAAGCAAAGCCCAAGAAACCGCCACGCAATGTTTTTAAATAGCTTGAAGCGAAATCCATTTGCGCCATCGGATCTTCGCTATAAACGCTGCCGCCGGCCTGCAACAGCAGCACTTTATGTTAGCCCATCAACTCTTTCGGTGTACCGTCTTCACCGTGGGGTAAGGTTTCGCTATGGCAGCCTGAAAACGTGTGGGCAGTCAGTGCACACCCTACCAGAATCCCTGTTGCTGCCCAACCATATCGGGCGGCGACTGCATATACGTCCGCACAAAATCAAAGAAATCTCGGCTGATTTCAAAATGTCCGTAACGCAGCATGGAGGCGTATTTTTTCCATTCGGGATGCGTGCGGATGATGTCTATCGGGCAGTTGCGGCGGGTTTCGGCATAGTCCACATTGCGGCGGAAGGGGATGAAGGTCTCGTTCATTTGGAACGGATAGGTGGTATCGTCCGTAATTTGGCCGAATGCGGTAAAGGCTTGCAGTTTTTCCGTGCCGTCCATGCGGATTTTCGGGCTGTAATAAAGCAGCCAGTCGCCGCGCTTCATGCGGTTGAGCGGTGCGGCTTTGCCGTGGCACACTTGGCAGAACCCGCCTGCCACGCCGCGCAGGACGTGTTCTTTGGATACGGTACCAATCCAATATTTCGTCATTATTGTCTTTCTATCGGTTGCGGATTTGAAGCAGCCTGCACTTGGATTTTCCGAAAGTGCAGGCTGCTTTTTAGGTTTCAGACGACCTACGATACCGTATGGTCGTCTGAAACCTTTATTGCCGTACTGTTTTACCGTTCGATTTGGCTCACATCACGCACCGCGCCTTTGTCGGCGGAAGTCGCCATTGCACCGTAGGCGCGCAGGGCGGCGGAGACGTAGCGGTCGCGGTTTTCCGGTTTCCACGCTTTGCTGCCGCGCGCTTCCATTTCGGCGCGGCGGGCGGCGAGTTCTTCGTCGGACACTTTCAGGTTGATGCTGCGGTTGGGGATGTCGATTTCAATCGTGTCGCCTTCGTGCACCAAACCGATGGCGCCGCCTTCCGCCGCTTCGGGTGAAGCATGGCCGATGGAGAGACCTGATGTACCGCCGGAGAAGCGTCCGTCAGTCAGCAAGGCGCAGGCTTTGCCCAAGCCTTTGGATTTCAGGTAGGAAGTCGGATACAGCATTTCCTGCATACCAGGGCCGCCTTTGGGGCCTTCGTAGCGGATGATGACGATGTCGCCAGCAACGATTTGGTTGCCCAAAATGCCTTCGACGGCGGCTTCTTGGCTTTCAAACACGCGGGCGCGGCCGGTGAATTTGAGGATGCTCTCGTCCACGCCTGCGGTTTTCACTACGCAGCCGCGTTCGGCGATGTTGCCGAACAAGACCGCCAAACCGCCGTCTTGCGAGTAGGCGTGTTTGACGTTGCGGATACAGCCTTTTTCGCGGTCGAGGTCGAGGGTTTTCCACATGCGATTTTGCGAGAACGCTTGGGTGGTGCGCACGCCGCCGGGCGCGGCTTTGAAGCGTTCGATGGCGTGGGTGTTTTCGGGATTAGTCACGTCCCATTTTTCAATCGCGTCTTTCAGCGTCGGCGCGTGGATGGTGTATACGTCGGTGTGCAGTTTGCCCGCTTTGTCCAGTTCTTTCAGGATGGCGAAGATGCCGCCGGCGCGGTGCACGTCTTCCATGTAGTAGTCGTGGTTGTTGGGCGCGGTTTTGCAGATGCAGGGCACGACGCGGCTCAGGCGGTCGATGTCGGCCATTTTGAAATCTACGCCCGCTTCGTTGGCGACGGCGAGCAAATGCAGGATGGTGTTGGTGGAGCCGCCCATGGCGATGTCCATGGTCATGGCGTTTTCAAACGCTTTTTTGGTGG
>CAJZEA010000054.1:0-8792 GCA_915066515.1 uncultured Neisseria sp.
TCTCTTTGAGCTAAGGCGAGGCAACGCCGTACCGGTTTAAAGTTAATCCACTATATCGTCTTTATGGCGTTTGTTTTTCCATCTGAATGATTTTTCCCTTATGTCCGTCAAACCTTTATCTTTAAATTTAATCAACTGCTTTGTGCTGGTGGTGCTGTTTGTCGTCAGCCTGTCGGTGGGCGTCGGCAATTTCCGCTGGGCGGATGTGTTTCACTGGACATTGTCTGACAGCACGGAATTGATGCTGGTCAGCCGCCTGCCGCGCACATTTGCGATTGTGCTGGCGGGAGCGTCGATGGCGGTGGCGGGGATGATTATGCAGATTTTGATGCGCAACCGTTTTGTCGAGCCGTCTATGGTGGGGGCGAGTCAGAGCGCGGCGTTGGGCATGTTGGCGATGAGGTTGATGTTTTCGAACGCCGACATAAGGGTAAATATGGCATTTGCTGCCGTGGCGGCGTTGGCGGGCATGCTGGTGTTTATGATGCTGATACGCCGTTTGCCGCCGACGGCGCAGTTGATGGTGCCGCTGGTGGGGATTATTTTCGGCGGCGTTATCGAGGCGGTGACGACGTTTATCGCGTATGAATTTGAGATGATGCAGTTGTTGAGCGTGTGGCAGCAGGGCGATTTTTCGGGCGTGCTGTTAGGGCGTTACGAATTGCTGTGGCTGACGGGCGGCTTAGCGTTGGCGGCGTATTTAATTGCCGACCAACTGACGATTTTGGGCTTGGGCGAGACGGTGAGCGTGAATCTGGGTCTGAACCGGACGGTGGTGTTGTGGGTCGGCTTGGTGATTATTGCGATGATTACGTCGCTGGTGTTGGTCACGGTCGGCAATATTCCGTTTATCGGGCTGGTCGTGCCGAACATCATCAGCCGCCTGATGGGCGACAAGCTGCGCCAAAGCCTGCCTGCGGTGGCTTTGCTCGGCGCGTCGCTGGTGCTTTTGTGCGATATTTTGGGACGCGTGATTGTGTTCCCGTTTGAGATTCCGGTCTCAACCGTGTTCGGTGTGTTGGGTACGGTGTTGTTCTTGTGGATTTTGTTGAGGAAGCCTGCCCATGTCGTCTGAAAACAAGCGTAGCGCGCTTCGCTCGAACAAGGTTGCGTTTATGCAGGGTTCTTCCCGTCCGCTGTGGGTGGCGTTTGTCTTGCTGCTCGCTTGTTGCACCTTGTTCCTGACTTTGAACATCCAAGGCGATTGGGATTTTGTGTTGCAACTGCGGCTGACCAAGCTGGCGGCTTTGCTGCTGGTGGCGTATGCGGTCGGGGTTTCGACCCAGCTTTTCCAAACGTTGACGAACAACCCGATCCTTACGCCTTCGATTTTGGGCTTCGACTCGCTGTATGTGTTTTTGCAAACGCTTTTGCTGTTTGCCTTGGGCGGGGTGGGCTATACGTCGCTGCCGCTGACGGGCAAGTTCGGCTTTGAGCTGGTGATGATGATGGGCGGTTCGCTGCTTTTGTTTTACACGCTCATCCGGCAGGGCGGACGCGATTTGTCGCGCATGATTTTGATTGGCGTGATTTTCGGGATTTTGTTCCGCAGCCTCTCTTCGCTGCTGACGCGCATGATTGATCCGGAGGAATTTACGGCGGCGCAGGCGAATATGTTTGCGAACTTCAATACGGTCCACAGCGAGCTTTTGGGCGTGGGCGCGCTGATTCTGCTGGCGAGCGCAGTGGTGGTTTGGCGCGAGCGGCACCGTCTGGACGTCCATCTTTTGGGACGCGACCAAACGATTAATTTGGGCATAAACTACACGCGCAATACTTTGTGGCTGCTGCTTTGGATTGCCGCGCTCGTGGCGACGGCGACGGCGGTGGTCGGGCCGGTCAGCTTCTTCGGCCTGCTGGCTGCCGCGCTTGCCAACCATTTTGCCCCGAGCGTGCGCCATAGCGTGCGGCTGCCGATGACGGTGTGCGTCGGCGGCATCCTGCTGGTCGGCGGGCAAACCGTGTTCGAACACCTGCTCGGCATGAAGGCGGTGTTGAGCGTAGTGGTTGAATTTGCGGGCGGGCTGGTGTTTTTATATTTGGTGCTGAAACGCAAGCGATAGGTCGTCTGAAAACTTTCCCAGCCTGAATTCGAATGGCGTAAACCACTATTTCCAAACGGTATATTTCGTTTTGCACGTCCTTAGATTTGACGGCGTGAATGAAACTAAATATCGGGTTCTTACTCATATTAAGCATCACTATCAAGGTGCGTGCTATGAGTAAAGTGTTGAAATACCGTCCTGATTTGGACGGGATACGGGCATTGGCCGTTTTATCCGTCATCGTATTTCATATCGATCCCCAATGGCTGCCGGGTGGTTTTTTGGGCGTGGATATGTTTTTCGTGTTGTCGGGATATTTGATCACGACCATTATCAGCCGCGAGATTCGCGACGGCAGCTTTTCGTTTCTCGAGTTTTACAAACGCCGCGCCAAACGCATTTTGCCTGTCTTTGCCTGTGTATTGCTTTGCACGACGGTCGTTGCCGCCATTTTCTTTTTGTCTTTCGATTTGCGCCAATACGTCAAATCCGCCGTCTATGCCTTGCTGTTTGCCGCCAACCTGTTCTTTGCCCGCCGCGGCGGTTATTTTGATGCGGATGCGACGGAAAAGCCGTTGCAGCACATTTGGTCGCTGTCGTTGGAAGAGCAGTTTTACTTTATTTTCCCCGCGTTGCTGATTTTGTTTTTCCGTATCAGCAAACGGCGCAATGTGCGGACGTTTATCCTTTTGCTGATTGTCATCAGCCTGTTTTCCGCGCTGTTGCCGACTTTGGGCATGGAGGCGTATTTCCTGCCGCATGTGCGCGCTTATGAGCTGTTGGTCGGTTCGCTTTTTGCCTTTATTCCGCCTGCCGAACAAAACGACAAAGCCAGTACGCCGCTGTTCGGATGGCTGATGATGGCGGTCATCGCCGCCACGCTGGTGTTGCCCTACGGCGTCCTGCCCGGCGCGGGAAACATCGAACGGCTGCTTTGCTGTCTGGCGGTTGGCGGTTTGATTTATTCGGGCAAATCATTGCAGATGCAGGAAGGTTTCAATACGTCCAAACTGTTGAGCCTCAAGCCGGTGGTGTTTATCGGGTTGATTTCGTATTCGCTGTATTTGTGGCACTGGGTGGTGTTGGCGCTGATGCGCTACATTTATATGGACGCCCAGCTTCCGCTTGCTGCATCGGCGCTGGCAGTCATCATCATGCTGCTGTTGTCGGTGTTGTCTTATTATTTTGTGGAAACACCGGCGCGGAAGGCGAAGAATTTTACGACGGCGAAATTCAAATGGAGCATGGCGGCTTATTTCGCGCTGCTGATTCCTGCGGCAACCTACCTGATGACCGCCAAACCCGCCGCGTTTGAAAGCAGTTTGTACAAGGCTGATGAAAGCAAAATTTGCGCGGACACGCTGACCAAAACCGACTGCGCCGTCGGCGCGGCAAACCAAAAACCTGAAGTTTTGGTCATCGGCGACTCGCATGCCGCCCATTTGAGCCCCTTCCTCGACATTGTCGGCAAAAAAGAAGGCTGGTCGGCAGACGTTATCACGTCCAACAGCTGCGCCACCGCGTTCGGATTCGTCCTGCCCGACAGCGACCGCCGCGCCGACCGCTGCAATCCGTATAACAGGTTTATCGAACAAAAAACCAAAGACTATCCTGTCATCATCATTTCGCAACGCTGGTTCCTCCATACCGCCAAACCGGAATTTTTGGAACGGTTCAACACAATGCTGGAGGATTTGGTGAAGGCGGGCAAAAAAGTGTACGTTTTGGCCGATACGCCTATGGACGGGCAGTTGCCGTTGCGGCGTTATTATCTGAGACAAAAGCTCGGCATCGACATCAATTATGTTTCAGAGGATAAAAAGGCAGAAATCCGCGATTCCGCCAAGTCGGAAGACGAAGTCGAAAAAATCGTGAAGCAGCACCGCGGCGTGCAGTGGGTGGACTTTATGCAGTACATCCCCGCGGACAAACTTATAGACGGGCTGCCGGTGTATTTCGATACCAACCACCTCAACCCGTTCGGTTCAAGTAAAATTGCCGAAATGTTTATCAACGATAAACGCACCCTGTTGAAATAAGCACAAAGGTCGTCTGAAAACAGATTCAGACGACCTCTTTAAAGCAAAAGGATACCGTATGACTCAAGAACACTTTCCCGAATTTTTCGAGCAAGCCCCGACGCTGACCGTCCAAGACGCGCTCGCCGAATTTCTCGGCGCGGCAGAGGAGGGCATCATGCAGTATCGCTACGCCGATGCCGTCCGCCTGTGCGGACACTCCTGCCCCACCGTTGCAGGCGCGTACCTCATGACGCTTAAAGGCCTGAAAGCACTTTACGGCAGCGACCTGCCGCAGCGCGGCGGAATCGAAGCCGCCATGCAGGGCGCGCGCGACGAAGGCACGGTCGGCGTTACCGCATCCGTCGTCCAACTCTTAACCGGCGCCGCTCCCGAAACCGGCTTCGGCGGCGTCGGCCCGCAAGGACGCTTCGCCCGCCGCAACCTGTTGAGTTTCGATGCCGACATCGAAGGCACGCTGACCCTGCGCCGCAAAGACAACGGCAAAACCGTCGCCGTCAGCCTCAACGCCGCCATGCAGCCCTTTGCCCCCGAAATGCGCGACATCATGCCCAAAGCCGTCAGCGGCACCGCCACCGCAGAAGAACTCAAACGCTTCGGCGAACTCTGGCAGGCGCGTGTCAAAGCCTTCTTGATTGATTTGGCAGACAATCCCCAATTCGTCATTGTTCGCGAAATCTGAAGCCCATCCTTTTCAGACGACCTCCCATGTTCGGAGGTCGTCTGAAAACAAATCCACACATCACACCCATCATGATTACCATCCGCAACGTCAGCTTCCACATCGGCGGCAACCCCATCCTCAACAACGTCAGCCTCGACATCCCCGAAGGCGGCATCACCGCGCTCATCGGTCCCAACGGCGCCGGCAAATCCACGCTCCTCTCCTTCATGGCGCGCCTCCGCCCGCTGGAACAGGGCAGCATCAGCTACGCCGGCAAAGATGTTTCGACCACGCCCACAGCCGAGCTGGCAAAAACGCTCTCCATCCTAACCCAAGAAAACAGCGTCATGAGCCGCATCACCGTACGCGACCTGCTCATGTTCGGGCGTTATCCCTACCATCAAGGCAGACCGACCCCCGAAGACCTCGCCATTGTCGAAAACGCACTTTCCGAGTTCAAACTGGACAGCTTCGCCAACCGCTACCTGACCGAACTCTCCGGCGGACAACGCCAACGCGCCATGATTGCCATGGTCTTCTGCCAAAGCACCGATTACGTCCTCTTGGACGAACCGCTCAACAACCTCGATATGTACCACGCCCGCGCCCTCATGCAGCTGCTCCAACGGCTGACCCGCGAACACAAGCGCACCACCGTCGTCGTCCTGCACGACATCAACCAAGCCGCCGCCTACGCCGACCACGTCGTCGCCATGAAAAACGGGCAAGTCGCCATGACCGGCGCGCCGAACGACATCTTTACTGCTGAAAATATTAAAGATTTGTTTGATATGGATGTGGACGTATTGGACTATCAGGGCAAGAAGCTGGTTATCCATCACGTTTGAGGTGCGGATGCGAAAAGGTCGTCTGAAAAGTTTTCAGACGACCTTTTGTTATATCTGACCTACTCGAACAGCTCTGGTGGATTGGCAGCGGTTAAATATAGTGGATTAACTTTAAATCAGTACGGCGTTGCCTCGCCTTAGCTCAAAGAGAACGATTCACTTGGTGCTGAAGCATCAAGTGAATCGGTTCCGTACTATCTGTACTGTCTGCGGCTTCGCCGCCTTGTCCTGATTTAAACTTAAGCCCTATACCGTGTTCCGTTTATAGGAATTTGGCGGCAAGGTATCCGGCAGCCACCAAGCCGAACATGGCAAGAATGCCCAATACGCTGATCAGGATGTAGGTGTTCTTTTTGGATTGCAAAGCAGCCAATTGGGGATCTTCACCCAATTCTTGGCGGAGTTTGCTTTCCAGTTCCGAACGTATTTGTTTGCGCAGGAGTTTTTCTTCACGCTCTTTTTCGATTTGCAGCTTATGGGCGATTTCCGCTTGTTTTTTATGCTCAAACGCCACCCGTTCCTGCCATTCGATGCGCTTGCGCTGGATGATTTGCTCGGTTGCGCTGGCAAGGTGGAAATGGCAGACGGGACATTCCGTCGCCTCGTGATCCTCAATCAGGGTCAAACATACGGGACACTGGCGGATTTCAGGAGCCGCTTCTTCCTGTTCTTCACCGCTGAGATCCAGCTCCAATTCCATTGATTGGCGGACGATGACATCCAATCCCAAATAATTGAAATATTGTTGGGCGTTTTCACGTTCGTCTTGGGTGCAGTTCTCAGCAATAATGGCTTGCGGACGTTCGGCAAGCGCTTGAACTAAATCTTCGGCTTCTTTTTCCGGCAGATTATCGTACAAGCAGGCGTTGATGCGCTCGCGATCGACATCCGGCGGATAAGAAACATAAACGTCGTAAAGTTTATCTTGTTTCTTCATTGTGATCCCATGAGATATAAAATCCTGCTTTGTTATTTGAAGGCAGGTATTTAGTGTCGGTTTTGTTATAAAGTATAGATTATTATTCGTCTATTTGTCTTAACCGAAGGATAAAGGGTATTTTATTCGGCTGAAATAGTATAAATGCCCGATTCTGACCGATTATAGTATATTAATGAATATTACCAAATGGAACTATGAATTATAAGATAGATGTTATTGCTTTGAAAGCATATCAATCTAAAAGGCCGCCTGAGTGAACAGACGGCCTTTTTTAGAAAACGGCGTATTAGACGGAAAATGAAGAACCGCAACCGCAAGTGGTCTCCGCATTCGGATTGCGGATAACGAATTGGGAACCTTGCAGGCTTTCGGTGTAGTCGATTTCCGCGCCGACCAAATATTGATAGCTCATCGGATCGACCAAGAAAGTCAGCCCGTTTTTTTGGATTTCAAAATCGTCATCGTTTTTGATTTCGTCAAAGGTAAATCCGTATTGGAAGCCTGAGCAGCCGCCACCGTTGACGAATACGCGCAGTTTCAAGTCGGGATTGTTTTCTTCGGCAATTAAATCAGCTACTTTGGTGCAGCAGCTTTCTGTAAAAATGATAGGGCTTTCGTCTGACATGATGTGATTCCTTTTATATGAATATTGCCAGTATTGTCGCGCAAACGGATTCTTGAAGCAAGAAGAGGGTGTTGCGGGTCGGGCGGCAATATCTGTCAACCGCTTACATGGCTGCAATCTCGAAAAATTTCAATAGGCAGGCGGACAGCCTTTACACCGTCTGTCCTGTTAAAAAATAGGAAAACATGAATTCAGGTCGTCTGAACACAACGCAGATCAGATAATCCGTCCAAACCATTCCACGCGGCCGATGATGGCAACATCTTCGGTCATTTTGTTTAAATCGATTTCAAAGGCCGGATAGGCTTCGTTGGCGGAGATGACGTTGACGATGCCGCCGGGTATGACTTGCAGCCGTTTCACCAAAAGATTTTCATTGATACGCAGAACATATAACCCATCGCGCGGGGTGGTTTCGCTGCGGTTGATGAGGATGGTATCCCCGTCGTTCAGGACGCCTTCCATAGAGTCGCCTTTGACGGAAATGACCGACAGGTTTTTGGTGTCGCGGGTAACGTAGTTTTCAATCCAGTAACGGCGGAATGCCATGGTAAACATGGGTTTTTCATCGCCGACAAGCTGTCCGTGTCCTGCGGCGGCATGGATGTCGTAGCGCGGAACGAAGATAAATTCGTCAATATCGACCGGATTGCCCAAAGTGTCGTAAGCGGTGGCTTTGGGCGGCTCGGTATTGGGAAACGGCTCTCCTTCTCCCGTCAGAAGCCAGTCTATGCTGCATCCTTTGAGCTGTTTGATTTTTTTCAGGGTTTCGGATTTGGGTAATCCGCCCTCGTTCCAAATGCGGCTGAAGCCGGCAATGGTCATATCGATATCGGCTGCGATTTTGGCTTGTCGTGCTTCATCTTTCCATAGAAAAGCCAGTCTGTCTTTAAAGGTATCCATGTTGTTCCTTTGGTTTAAGTGTGATTTTTAATACACTTTGAATGGTTAATGTGTATTTTACCTTAGTTTTTATCAAATTGTAAGAAAAATATTAGTTAGGCTAAGAAAAAGTATTGCTGTTTTTGTTTTTTCTGAGTATTATGTGCTTATTGTTAGATTAATCGAATAATTTTGGTTCAAAAATACTTTTATTTTTAATTTGTATCTCAGTTTTGATGCTTTATTCTGATTAATCTGATTTTTTAGACTGAATTATGTTTTATTTGAATATGTTTTAGATTTTGTTGGAGGCTGTGAAAATGACTCGTTATCGTAAAAATGCTTGGTTGGTTCTGACTGCTTTTGTATTGGGTTTTTTGGCGTTTCCTTTCAGCTATTCGCAAGCGCATCAATCTGATATCAGCGTTTCGGCACAAGAGTGCGAGCAGTTGAATAATTTGGTTTTGGAAAATATGAACGGGCAGCAGCAAGTATTTGCGCGCGAGTGTGATACGGTTGAGGCTTCGCATGATTGGGAGCAGCAGTACGGCAATTTGAATGAAGAAGAATTGGTTGCCGGTATTGTGTATGAGTGAGTGGCTGTGAGGCTGCTGTTATGAAGCTCTAAATCTGGAGGCGGGGAATTTTTGAGTTTGTATAGTGGATTAACTTTAAACCATTACGGCGTTGCCTAGCCTTAGCTCAAAGAGAACGATTCTCTAAGGTGCTGAAGCACCAAGTGAATCGGT
>CAJZEA010000055.1:0-8627 GCA_915066515.1 uncultured Neisseria sp.
GAATCGTTCTCTTTGAGCTAAGGCGAGGCAACGCCGTACCGGTTTAAAGTTAATCTACTATAACATCCGCAACACAAACACAAGAAAGAGACTCAAAATGAAAGAATTGATCAAACTCGCCGCCGCATCGCTGATCGGTATGTCCGGTCTGACCGCCGGCGCTACCCACATCGCCGACAATATGCGTACCGCGATTAAAAAATAAGCTCGGGCTGTTTTAAATCCCCAAGCTGTCGGAAGTCAAAGCAAAGGTCGTCTGAAAAGTTTCAGACGACCTTTTTTGATTGGGTCGGGTTTCGGGAAAAGGGCGATTTCAAAATGGGCGCAGCCGTATCAGGGAAACGGTTTTCTTTCGGTCTGTCGGGAAAGCATGGTTTGCGGACTGTATGCCGCGCATCCGAAAGCTGCTCCTTCCCATTCTTTTGCTATCGGTTGGGAAACAAGACAAGCCTGCCCGTTATGTTGAAAAGGGGTCGTCTGAAACTTTTCAGACGACCCCTTGGCATTGAATCGGGTGTTCAGGCAAAGGTTGAACCGAATAAAAAACCGACCATCCGTTTCGCCGCGGATGGTCGGTTTTATAGTGGATTAACTTTAAACCGGTACGGCGTTGCCTCGCCTTGCCGTACTGTCTGCGGCTTCGTCGCCTTGTCCTGATTTAGTTAATCCACTATACAAAGCGTTATGCCAATTCCAGCTGTTTTTCCAAGCTTTCCACCAGATTGTCGTCCAGTCCCAAGGCTTGCGACAGGCGGCTGAGGAAGACGATTTCTTTGCGGGACAAGTCTGCGCAGACCAATCGTGCCGCCAGATAGGTTTCCGCTGCCAATGCCTGATCGTTGCCGACGGCGGCGGCGAGTTCTTCTACTGTTGCCGGATTGGCGTATTCGGCGGCAAGCCATGCGGCGGTTTCGGGGTCGTCGCCGCTTTCACGGGCGATGACTTGTTTTTCCGCTTCGTCAATCAGACCGTCCGAAGCCGCGGCGGCAATCATGGTGCGTAAAATCACGCGGCTGTGTGTTTCGGCGAGCAGTCCGGCAGGCTCGAATGCGCCTTGCGGCACGGCTTCCTGCTGCTTGTTTTTCTGCCAGTTTTGATAACCCTGATACGCCAGATAACCCAAAGCCGCCACGGAGCCGACTTTGACCAGCGATTTGGCGGTTTTTTTCTTCATCAGCATGGAGGCCAGTCCGCCGACCAAAGCGCCGCCGCCAAAAGAATTGAGTGGGCTGTCGGAAACGGATTTGCCGCTTTTTTGAACGGTTCCCAAGATTTGATTGAGCAGGTTGTTGAAGTTCATGATGATCCCCTCATGGTGGTCGGTTTGGGTCTGAAATGGAGGCTCGGGGTCGTCTGAAATCGGGATGGGGCGTTTCAGACGACCTGTTCACACAAGGCTCTTAACCGCGTACCCGCTCGATTTTCGCGCCGACTTTGCCGAGTTTTTTCTCGATGTGTTCGTAGCCGCGGTCGAGGTGGTAGATGCGTTCGACGATGGTTTCGCCGCCGGCGACCAAGCCTGCCATGACGAGGCTGGCGGAGGCGCGCAGGTCGGTCGCCATCACGACGGCGCCGGAGAGTTTTTCCACGCCTTTGACGAAGGCGGTGTTGCCTTCGGTGGTGATGTTCGCGCCCATGCGGTTGAGTTCGGGAACGTGCATGAAGCGGTTTTCAAAGATGGTTTCGACGACGCGGCTGTCGCCTTCGGCAACGGCGTTCATCGCCATAAACTGCGCCTGCATGTCGGTCGGGAAGCCGGGGTGGACGACGGTGCGGATGTCCACGGCTTTGGGACGCTGCTGCATGTCGATGGAAATCCAGTCGTCGCCCGCTTCGATGATGGCGCCCGCTTCGACGAGTTTGTCCAATACGGCTTCCATGGTTTTGGGAGCGGCGTTGCGCAGGACGACTTTGCCGCCGGTCATGGCGACGGCGCAGAGGAAGGTGCCGGCTTCGATGCGGTCGGGCACGACGCTGTGTTCGCAGCCGTGCAGCTCTTTTACGCCTTCGACGGTCATGGTTGACGTGCCGATGCCGCTGATTTTCGCGCCCATTTTGACGAGGCATTCCGCCAAATCGACGACTTCGGGTTCGATGGCGCAGTTTTCGAGGATGGTCGTGCCTTCGGCGAGGGTTGCCGCCATCAGCAGGTTTTCCGTACCGCCCACTGTTACCACGTCCATCACCACGCGGCAGCCTTTCAGACGGCCTTTGGCTTTGACGTAGCCGTGTTCGATGGTGATTTCCGCACCCATGGTTTCGAGGCCTTTGAGGTGCTGGTCAACAGGGCGAGAGCCGATGGCGCAGCCGCCGGGCAGGCTGACTTGGGCTTCGCCGAAACGCGCCAGCGTCGGGCCGAGCACGAGGATGGAGGCGCGCATGGTTTTCACCAGTTCGTAGGGGGCGCAGGTGTTGTTGACGGTGCCGCCGTTGATTTCGAATTCGTGAATGTTGTCGGTCAAAACGCGCGCGCCCATGCCTTGCAGCAGTTTTTGGGTGGTTTTGACGTCGGCCAGCATCGGTACGTTTTTCAGGCGCAGGGTGCCGGAGGTCAAGAGTCCGGCGCACATCAGCGGCAGGGCGGCGTTTTTCGCGCCGGATACGGTGATTTCGCCGTTGAGCGGGCCGTTGGCGGTGATTTTGAGTTTGTCCACAGTGTTTCTTTCGTTGTTAAGACAAGTCCCGACGGCGTTGCCGGCAGGACGGGATTCGTTTAGGTTCGGAATTATAAGGGATTTTGACGGTTTTTGCGGGCGGGCGGGGAGAATTCTTCCGAAGGGCGTTTACGGAGTACGAATGGTCGGAAGGGTCGTCTGAAAACTGTCGGGCGCAGCTTCGCAATGTCTGTTGGGATATTGTCGAAGCTGCGCTTTCAGACGACCTTTTTGCCATGTGGCGGAATGAAGCCGCCGTTCCCCTCAAGCCTTGTCCGACAGGCTGTATCCGTCGGACAAGGATGGGCGGCGGGGTTATTCGGCACCGACGACGACAATGTGCAAATCTTCAGGTTTGACGCGGCGCTTCCAAGCGTCTTTGACTTGCGCCACGGTCAATTTGCCGATGGCTTTGGGGTAGGCTTCGAGATAGTCGTTGGGCAGGTTGTGGTAACCGATGATGCTGAGGTATTTCACCAGCTTGGCGTTGGAATCGAAACGCAGGGGGAAGCTGCCGATGATGTTGGCTTTGGCTTGTGCCAGTTCTTCTTCGGTCGGGCCTTCTTCGATGAATTGTTTGATGACCGCCTGAGCCTGTACGAGCGAATCTTTGGTGTTTTTCTTCTGGGTGGAATAGGCGATGGTGAACATACCCGCTTCGGTCGCCGGTTCGAGGTTGCTGTATACGCCGTAGGTGTAGCCGTAACGGTCGCGCAAAACTTTCATCAGGCGGCTGTCGAAACCGCCGCCGCCGAGGATGTAGTTGCCGGCAACCAAGGCGTAATAGTCGGGGTCGTGGCGTTTAATCAGCGGCATACCGAGCAAGACTTGCGCCTGTTCGCCGGCAAACGGGATGTCGCGGCGTTGTGCCGGATTGGGTTTGACGGGCGGGACGCTGTGGGCGGCTTTGCTGTGGTCGGGCAGGCCGTTCAACACGTTTTTCACAAGCTGGTCGGCTTGTTTGCGGTTGATGTCGCCGACGATGGCGACGATGGCGTTGTCTTTGCCGTAGCGGCTGCGGTGGAACGCGCGGATGTCGTCAAGGTTGACTTTGCGGATGCTCTCCGCGGTGACGTTGGCGCCGCTGCCGTATGGGTGGTCGGGATAGGCAAGTTTGGTCAGGGCGCGTCCGGCGGTGAAGTCGGGGGTGGTTTCCTGTTGCTGGAGGGTGGTCACCGCCTCTTTTTGACGGCGGTCGAACACGGCGGGGTCAAAACGGGGGTGCGTCAGGGATTGGTTGAGCAGTCCGGCGGCTTTTTTGAGCGTTTCGGGGCGGCTCAGGCTGCGCAAGACGGCGGCAGAGCTTTCCTGTCCGCTGCTGCTGTCGATTTGGGCGGCAATATCGTCGGCGGCGGCATTAAAGGCTTCTTCGTCCAGCTTTTCCGTGCCGTCGGTCAGCAGGGCGGCGGTGAATTCCGCCACTTCACTTTTGCCTTCGGGGTTGAACACGCTGCCCGCGCCTTTGAAGTTGACCTGCATATCGACGATGGGGTTGTCGTGTTGCTCGACCAAAAGGACTTCTGTGCCGTTGCCGGTGGTCCAGCGTTGGATGTCCACGCCTGCCTGCGCGGCGGTGGAGAAGGCGAGGGCTAATATGAGGGGAAGGGATTTCATCGGATATTCCTTTGCGGTTTAACCCGGCTGCCGGGGCGGAAGGGCGGTTTGGTGCCGTATTCCGTCCCGTTCCGAGTCATGTGCCACTTCGGGCGGGGTCGGTTCGGAGGTCGTCTGAAAACGGGAAAAGCAGTTTCAGACGACCCCTTTGGTCGGTTTATTTAGGTTGAGGCTTGTTTGCCGCCTGAACAATCGGGTGGTACAGGATTTTCGGGTCGGGCATCACGACCACGGTCGCCAAGCGGTCATCCGTCAGCAGCTGCGCGGCGGCCTGCACATCTTCGACGCTGACGGCTTTCAGGCGGCGGCGGATTTCCGCTTCGTCGCTGTATTCGAAGCCGCGCGCCTCCAGCCGCCCGATGATGGAGGCCTGTGCTTCCATAGAGTCGCGCTCGTAGATTTCGGACGCTTCCGACTGCGCTTTGATGCGGTTCAGCTCTTCGGTGCTGACTCCGTTTTCAGCGATGTCTTTCAATTCGCGGCGCAATTCGGCGATGACGGCATCGACTTCGACGTTGTCCGCCGGCATGGCGAAGATGCTGAACAACGGCATTTCACGGCTGATCAGGTCGTAACTTGCGCCCGTACTCAAAGCCATCTGTTTGCCGCGTATCAGGTTTTTATCCAAGCGGCTGGACGAGTTGCCCGACAAGATTTCCGACAGGACATCCAGCGCATAGGGCAGTCTGTCGTCCAGACTTTCCAATCCGGGGACGCGGTAGTTCAAGCTGACCAAGGGTTGGCGCGTGACCACCGAGGTCGTCTGAAAATTCACAGGTTCGCGTTTGAACGGTTCGTTGGCAAGCATATTGCGGTCGGGCTGCTGTTTGGCGGGAATGTTGCCGAACAGTTCCGCCGCGGTTTTGAGCGTCTTTTTGGCATCGACATCGCCGACAATCACCAAAACGGCGTTGTTCGGCGCGTAATATTGCCGATACCAGTCGCGCAAATCGTCGGCTTTGAGCGTGTGCAAATCATCCATATAACCGATGACCGCGGCTTTCATCGAAGGCAGCGTAAAGCTGTTCAGATACACCTGTTCCCACAGTTTGCCGTCCGCCGTGTCTTCCGTACGTTGGCGGCGTTCTTCGCGGATGACGTTCATTTCATTTTGAAATTCTTCATCGCTGAAATTGAGGTTGTGCATCCGGTCGGCTTCGAGCTTCAACACTTCGGGCAGGTTTGCCGCCGCGATGTTTTCGTAATAAACCGTCTCGCTGCGGTTGGTGTAGGCATTGTTCTCTCCGCCCAAAGCGGCGACGCGGCGGTTGAATTCTCCCGAAGGTACGGCCTGCGTGCCTTTAAACATCATGTGTTCCAAGGCGTGGCTCAAACCGCTTTTGCCCTGTTTTTCATCCACGCTGCCGACTTTATACCAAAGCTGCGACACGGCGACCGGCGCGCGGCGGTCTTCTTTCACAATAATCTTCAACCCGTTGGGCAGCGTTTGCGATACGGTCTGCGCCAGCGTGAGTACGGGCGCGGACAAAGCAAATATCAGGGCAAGATGGCGTAAGCTATTCAATCTGGATTCCTCTCAGTCGGTCTGGCGCAGAGCAGTCTCTGCTTGAGTGCAAAATATTACCGAGAACGGGACGAAACGGCTGTCCGCCCGTTTCGGTCTGCGCTGAAGCGGGATCAATAAAAACGGTAATGAGGCCGCCGTTTTCGAGTGATTCCGCTTCAGCCCAAATATGCCGGAGAGACTTCAAATCAAGACAAGGCGCGGCAACGCCGTATCGCTTTGAAGTCAATCCTTCTATAGAACGTTGCAATGATAAACAGTTCCCATATGCGTAAACAAAAAGGTCGTCTGAAAATCAAAGATTGGGTTTTCAGACGACCCCTGCGTCACAAGATGGGTGTCACATTCAACCGGATTGTCCGTCCCCCTCCAATACCAATTCCATTACCGACACCGTCTCGCCGTTGTGCGGACAGGTCGCGATTTCACACCAGCCATATTTCTCGTAAACCGACTGCACGTCCGGCGTATAAAGGTAAAGCTTGGGCAGGCGCATTTGGCGGGCGGCGGCGAGGCAGTGTCCAATCAACAGAGCGCCCACGCCCGTCCCCCTGTGTTCGGGTAAAACGAACACATCGCCCAGCCAATATTCGTATTGGGGAAACTCTTCCATATCGTGCCGTTTGAGCGCGGCCGAACCCAGCAGCGCGCCGTCCTTTCCGACGGCGGCAAACGCCAGCGGCAGGTTTTCACCGTTCAGGCATTCCGCGTAATAGGCGCGGATTTTGTCCATAGACGACCACGGCGCAAAATCATGCCATTGCAGATAAAGCGCGCGGGCGAGCGGTTCGACGTGTTCGGGGCGTAAAGGCGTGATGTTCATGAAGGGCATGATACGCCCGCGCCTTCCGCCTGAAAATGCCCCCCTTTTTGCCGATACGTTTTCAGACGACCTCCGCTTAAATCAAAATGCGGTTTACCTGTGCAGCCTCAAACCTTTGCCATATGCCGTTTGACAAGCGTTTCAGATTCGGCTAAAAACCGAAAAATGTTTGGTATCGTAAACTCCTGTAAATCCTAGATGAAAGCATCGGATACGGGCGTTTCCCGCCAAACCCGCAGGGTGCGGCAGGCAATCCTTACGCCCGCGCCCGCTCTAAGAAAAATATTGAAAATGCCGGCGGGGCAGGCAGGTTTCCGCCGGGGCGGTCCGTCTGCCCAACCTCTGCCAACAGGAGAACTTTAATATGTCTGACAACCAGTCCGCCCGCAAGGAAAAAACCTTCTTCGGGCATCCCATCCAGCTTTCTACCTTGTTCCATATCGAATTGTGGGAACGTTTTTCGTTTTACGGTATGCAGGGTATCTTGTTGATTTATCTGTATTACGCTGCCAATAAAGGCGGTTTGGGCATAGACAAGTCGCTCGCCGGCGGCATTGTCGGCGCATACGGCGGCAGCGTGTATCTGTCCACCATACTCGGCGCATGGCTTGCCGACCGGATTTGGGGTGCGGAGAGGACGCTGTTTATTTCCGGCATCGTGGTTATGCTCGGACACATCGTTTTGGCAATCGCACCGGGGCTGTACGGGCTATTGAGCGGCTTGGTGTGTATCGCATTGGGCAGCGGCGGCGTGAAATCGTCGGCAAGCTCGATGGTCGGCTCGCTTTATGAGGCAGATCACATGAAGCCCCTGCGTGATGCCGGATTTTCCATTTTCTATATCTCCATCAACATCGGCGGCTTTTTAGGCCCGCTCTTGACCGGCTTGCTGCAAACGAAGATGGGTTTCCACTACGGCTTCGGCGCGGCGGCAGTCGGTATGGCTTTCGGGCTGTGCCTTTACTCCGCGGGACGCAAACTGCTGCCGCATACGCCTGCCCCCAATCCGCTGCGCCCTGAAAAAGTGCAGACCGCTGCGGCAGTCGCCGTGTTGATTGTCTTGATTATCGGCAGCCTGATTGCCTCGGGCACGCTCAATTTGGACAACTTCCCCAAATTCCTGCTCGGTACGGTCATTCTGACCATTATCGCCTATTTCTCGCGCCTGCTCGGCAGCAGCCATGTGTCGTCTGAAAACAAACGCCACATCATTGCCTATATTCCGCTGTTTCTGACCATCTGCCTGTTTTGGGCAGTCTGGTCACAAGTCTATTCCGTAGCAACGGTATATTTTGACAAAACGGTTGACCGCACCCTATTCGGCTGGACTGTCCCCGTTGCTTGGAAAGATTCCATCCAAAGCATGTGGGTCATCCTCTTCTCGGGCATGATGGCGGCAATTTGGACGAAAATGGGCAAATATCAGCCGAAAACCCCGTTTAAATTCGTGTTGGCGATGATTGTTGTCGGCGTATCCTATCTGATATTCGTACCGTATGTCTCATCAGAGACACCCATGCCGATTAGTGTTTTCGCACTGTTCCTGCTCGTCCTCACCATAGGCGAACTGATGATCTCGCCGATTGCACTTTCCATCGCGACCAAAATCGCCCCGCCCATGTTCAAAACGCAAATGGTCGCGCTCAATTTCTTGGGTTTTTCAGTGGGTTTCACTTTGGGCGGCGTGTTGTTCAAAGAGGGATTCAATGAGAAAGCACCGCTGGATTTCTACTGGATGATTTGCGGCATAGGCGTGATAACCGGTTTGGTATTGTTGCTGCTCGTACCTATTTTGAATAAAATGCTCAAAGGCGTAGATTAAATACTGATTCATTAAGAAGGTCGTCTGAAATGCCGTTTCAGACGACCTGTTTTTAAGGACTTTGAACCCATGAAACCCCACTCTTTCCTCCTGCTCCTCCTGCTTGCCGGAGCAGCCCATGCCAACGACAGCATGGGTACAGTCAGCACAAGCGGCATCAAATATCTGAAAAATCCGCATATCGATATG
>CAJZEA010000056.1:0-8627 GCA_915066515.1 uncultured Neisseria sp.
CTTTAAACCAGTACGGCGTTGCCTCGCCTTGTCCTGATTTAAAGTTAATCCACTATATTTGGAATCAATCGGCGCGAGCGGAATGATGCTGTCCGCCAAATTGCCCGTGGTTACGTCGTTTTGTCCCGATGGATATTCGATTTGCGATTAGGCTGGTGTGTCAGAGGGAAGTTGTCCTCAAACAAAAAAAGGTCGTCTGAAAAGTTTCAGACGACCTTTTTTCAACAACATCTTAGCGGATGTTGACGTACGCGCCTGAGTGCAGGTCGCGCAGCAGGTTTGCTGTGGCTTGTTGGGCTTTTTGTCCGGACATGTATTGGCGTACGGCGTTGCGTTGGCGCTCTTCGGGCGTACCGGCGTCACGGACGTCGTTCAGCTTGATGATGTGCCAGCCGAATTGTGTGCGTACGGGCGGGCTGATTTGACCGGGTTTGAGTTTGTGGACGGCTTCTTCAAAGGGCGCGACCATCATGCCGTCGGCGAACCAACCCAAATCACCGCCGCTGTTCGCGCTGCCGTCTTGCGAATATTGGCGCGCCAAACCGGCGAAGTCCGCACCGCTGCGGGCTTGTGCATAGATCTTGCGGATGGTGCTTTCCGCGCCTGCCGCCGCGTTGTCGTTGTCGGCTTTAATCAAGATGTGTTGCGCGCTGTATTGGCGCATCGGTTCGCCTTCGGGCAGGGCGACACCTTGTTGGCGCGCGCGCTCGATGAAGCTGTTGACTTCTGCATCGCTGACGCGGCTGTTTTGCATCACGGCCTGCTGGCGCACTTTTTCCATAATGATGGTGTCGGCGATTTCGCGACGGGTCTGTGCGGACGGATTTTTCAGCGACGGCGTTTGGGCGATGACGGCATCGATTTCGGCATCGGTCGCTTGAATGTTGCGGCGTTTGCCTGCTTGAACAATCAGGGATTGGTTGACCAGTTGCGCCAAAACTTGCTGGCGGAGTTCGTCTTCGCTGATTTGCGTGCCTTTGGGAAGGTGTTGGCGTGCTTCGGCAATGGCATGTGCCAGCTGGCGCTGGGTAATGACTTCGTTGTCGGCAATGGCGGCGATGCCGTCGGAAAGGCGTACGGCGCCCGAATCGGCAGGCGTGGCTGCCGCTGCCTGTTTTGCCGCTTTCTGCGTTTTGACCGGCTTGCCTTTGGATGCGGCTTTGGGCGCGGCGTGTGCGTTCAATGCCAGACCGAGTGCGGCGGCAAGAATCAGGGGTTTGACGTTCATGGGGTAACTACCTCGTTGGTTTTGCTGTAGCCGGGAATGGCCAAGCGCAGTTTTTCAAATGGGTTGTTGCCGAGATTGCTCAGGTCTTTGAGTTGGAGATTGAAGAATACGGCATTTTTGCGGCTGTTTTCGCCGGTCACGTAGCGTTGTCCGACGAGGCTCGCGCTCCAGCAGCCGCAATCGCTTTTGTATTCCGCGCCAACCAAGATTTCAAGCGGTTTCTTGGCTTGGATTTCGTAGTTGTAACGTGCGACGGCGTAAAGGTTTTTACGGATGGGCCATTGCGCCGCCAAATCGATTTGGCGGATTTTGTCGTAGAAATAGTTGCCGTCCGATTGCAGGTAAATGCGTTCGTCGCGGCCGTATTTGTAACGCGCGCTCAATACTTTGCCCGGCTCGGGATTGTAGCGGACGGTTGCGGCGTAGCTTTCGGCGCGGCTTTCGTTTTGGTTGTAGTGGATATCGAAGCCGGCATGGATGCTGTCGCTCAGTTTGCCGTGTGCGAAGCCGACCCAATCGGATTGGCTGCGTTCATAACGGCCGACGCTGCCGTCCAGCAATACGTTGTCGTTTTTGAAATAAAACTTCTGTCCGATGCCGGCACGGAACAGCTCGGCACCGTTGTTCGGATTGAGGAATCGGGTTTGCGCGGCGGCGGTCAGGCTGTTGGCGGAGTTGATGCGGTCGTTGCCGACGTACAGGTTTTCACGGAAAAGCTGGTTGTAAGAGAAGCTGTTTTCCGAGGTGTCGAAATTGGGTAAGTCGTTTTGGGACTTGGTCGGGATGTAGTTGTAGAACAGGCGCGGTTCGAGGGTTTGCAGATAGGCTTTGCCGAACACATTGGCGTTGCGCTCGAAGGTCATGCCGGTATCGACGTTGAATATCGGCAATACGCGGCTGACGCGGCGGCTGGATTGGTTGCCGAACGAGCCTAAGTCGTAATAAGTCGCGTGTACGCCGATTTTCGGACGGATATAGCCCCATTGGTTGTTGAAATCCCAACGGACGCTGGGATACAGCACGGTACGGCTGCCGTCTTGTTTGCTGTCGTGGACGAAACGGGTGAACTGGCTGAATACGTTGATATTCGCCTTGCCTATGGTTTTCTGCCAACGTCCGGTCAGGCGCGGCATGATGGCGTAGGGTTCGTCTTTGTAACCGTTTTGGTTGGCAAGGGTTTGGTATTTCTGTACGTTCAACGCACCATCAAAAGAGCCGCCCCAGATATTGTCGCCGTAGTTTAGCCACAGTTGGCGGTTGAGGTTGACGTTGCTGGCAATGTCCTCGCGTCCGTAGAAATCGCGGTAGTAATTGTCGTCTGAAACCTGATTGAAGTTGATGCCGCCGCTGAGTTTGTCGGTCAGTTGGTGGTTGTGGTCAAACTTGATTTGATAGCGGTTGTTTTCATGGCGTTTTTTATCGTGCGGCATCCAGTCGCCGTCAATGACGCCGTTAAATTTCGGCTCGAGATAGCGGACCTGTCCGCCAAGCTGCACGCCGCGCGAGCTGATGATGCCGGGGCGGAAGGTGGCGTCCAAGTTGGGGGCGAGGTTGAAATAATAGGGAAGGGCGAGTTCCAAACCGTCCGAACCGGTTGACAAGGTCGGTACCAACAGACCGCTCTTGCGATGGCCGTTGAGCGGGAAATCCGCCCAAGGCGTATAAAGTACGGGAACACCGCCGAACACCAGCGATGCATCTTTTGCCACGCCTATGCCCGTTTCCTGATCGGTTTCGATGCTTTTCGCTTTGATGAACCAACTCGCATCACCGGGCGAGCAGGTATTGAATTTGGTATTGATGAGCTTGTACAGCCCTTTGCCTTTCATTTCCGCCTTTTCGCTGACGCTTTGGAGGCGGCGGCCGTCTTTTTCGGCATCGACGCGGACGTATTCGCTCGAGCCGGTATTGTCTTTCAGGTTGTACACCAAAGTATCGCCGCTGACGGTCGAGCCGTCTTGATACAGCGTAAAGCGGTCGCCCGCCCTGACAGTATCGCTGGTTTGGTCGTAATCCGCCCAATCGGCGTTCAACACTTCCTGATTGCGCTCGATGATGACGTCGCCTTCGGCGCGGACGGCGACTTTAGACTGTCCGGCAACCTTGTCCGCAATCACGCGGGTGTAGTCCTGCGGCAGGGGGTCTTCGCCGCTGCGTTTGATTTCAGGCTGTTTGTTTGCTTCGGAAGCCTGATGCTGGCAAAACAGGCAGGTATCGCCCAAGGACAATTTATCCTGATCGGCAGGACGACGGTTTTCCCCGCTTTGAACCGCAGGCGGGGTGGCCCTTACCGGCTCGTAATCGGCAGGTTGCGGCAAAGATGCATTTTGCGCATATGCCCCTCCCGCACCGAAGCCGACGCTTAACGCCAAAACCAATGGTTTGAGTGAAAATAAACGAGCCAAAATCGCCCCTTAAATCGGTTTGCCAGTTAGAATAGCGGTTATTTTAACCTGAAAATCCGCGACACCGCTATGCAACGACAAACCGAATTACAAAATTGGCTGCACGCCGTCTATCCCGAACAAAACTTCGAATTGAGCTTCGCCGCCGCCGATGCCGACTTCCGACGCTACTTCCGCGCTGCTTTTGCCGACGGCAAGACCGTCATCTGCATGGACGCGCCGCCCGATAAAATGAGCGTTGCTCCTTACCTAAAAGTGCAAAAACTTTTCAATATGCTTAACGTTCCCCAAGTATTGCATGTGGACGAAGCGCAAGGATTTATGGTGCTCAACGACTTGGGCAATACCACTTTCCTGACCGCCATGCAGCAAGAACAAGGCGCGGAGGCACACAAAGCACTGCTGCTTGAAGCCATAGACGAACTGGTTGAGCTGCAAAAAGCCAGCCGCGCGGGCGAATTGCCCGATTACGACCGTGACATCATGCTGCGCGAAATCAACCTTTTCCCCGAATGGTTCGTCGCCAAAGAACTCGGACGCGAACTCAACTTCAAACAACGCCAGCTTTGGCAGCAAACCATAGACACCCTGCTGCCGCCGCTGCTTGCCCAGCCGCAGGTGTACGTCCACCGCGACTTCATCGTCCGCAACCTCATGCTCACAACCGGCCGCCCCGGCGTACTCGACTTCCAAGACGCACTCTACGGCCCGATTTCCTATGACTTGGTTTCCCTCCTGCGCGATGCCTTCATCGAATGGGAAGAAGAATTCGTCTTGGATTTGGTCATCCGTTACTGGGAAAAAGCCCGCGCCGCCGGATTGCCCGTACCCGCCGCGTTTGACGAGTTTTACCGCTGGTTTGAATGGATGGGCGTACAACGCCATCTGAAAGTCGCCGGCATCTTCGCCCGCCTGTACTACCGCGACGGCAAAGACAAATACCGCCCCGAAATCCCGCGCTTCCTCAACTACCTGCGCCGCGCCTCGCGCCGCTATGCCGACCTCGCGCCACTATACGCGCTGTTGGTGGATTTGGTCGGCGACGACGAATTGCAAACAGGCTATACGTTTTAGCCTTTTGTAACGGAAACAGCCTGTGCCGCCCACCAACGGTACAGGCTGTAAAACCATTCCGTTCAAGCATCTTGTCATCCGATCTGTTCCGCTTAAAGGAAAGGCCCATGCCCAAATACCCAGATATCTGCGCCGCCGCCCGTGCCGGCGATTTGGCTGCCGTGCAGGATATGGTTCAAGCAGATCCCCAAACCATTTTCACGACGGATAAATACGGCTTCAACGCGCTGCACGAAGCACTTGTTGCCGATAATTGCGGCAACGTCAATTTTGAATTGGTGCGCTTTTTGGTCCATGCGGGTTGCCCGATCAATCAAATCAGCAAAGGCAGCCACCCGCGTTCGCCGCTTTGGATAGCCGCCGAATTCTGCCCCGACACCGAAATCGTACAATTCCTGATCGACAACGGCGCAGATTTGGCCACGCTGGAATCCGACGGCTGGCATGTGGTGGACTGCATCGACAATCTCCAGGAACAAAAAGCCGTTCAACACTTACTCAGTACACTGACGGGGCACCCGCTGCCCGAACCGCCCCCGCCGCCCAAGTATCCCGAACAGCGCACCGATACCGCCACATGGCGTAAAACCACAGCCGCAATAAAAAAAGCCTTTGCCCAACTGGAACGCGCAGGCATCATCGCCATACCCAACGCAAGCTACACTGTCGGCGAGTGTATTGCCGAATGCTTCGACAAGCTGGAACGGCAGCCCGACCGCAGCCGTTTCACGGGTTACTGCTTCTACACTGAGCCCAATAAAAACCGGGCAAGGGAATTCGGTTGTTTATACCTGAACTACGGCATGATTGCAGAGGATGAAAGCGGTATTGCCGAATTGGCGGGCAACATCGTTTCCTTATTGCAGCAGCAAGGCTTCGATGCGGAATGGAGCGGCAATCCCGATGATTGCATCAATGTATGGCTGCAACCGTTTTACGCCACCCTCAAGGATTAACCGCCGGCTTTACCGTTTTTCTTTCATGCCGTCCGTTCCCGACTTTTGCATCGGAGGCATATGATAGAAGGCCGTCTGAAAACGACGCTTCCGCAAGGAGGCTCAGTTTTCAGACGGCCTTTTGAGTCTTGGCCTCGAACGGTTTGTCCAACCCAAAATCCGATTCGGGTTCGATTTATACGTGTTTCCTTATCAGGACGGTATCGGCAGGATGGGTGGCAACGGTAAGCGCATCAGCTTCGGTTATTTCCGTTTTCCCGCTGCGAAGGCCGTCTGAAAGCCCGTTTTAACGCCGTAAATTTCGCAGAATCGCGGCATTCTTGCGGAAGATGTGCTTTCAGACGGCCTGTTCAGACGGCCGCTCTTCCGCGCCGGCGGGGTGTTTGTAGCGGTTGTAGGCAAACAGGTATTGGTCGGGGAAGCGGCGTATCCAGTATTCGACATTGCGGTTGATGATTTCCGCATCGTGTTTTTTGTCGCCGTTCAAGCTGCCTTGCAACGGTTCGACGTGTAAGACGAAGCCTTTGCCGCCGGGCAGGCGTTCGCCGCAGAAAAACAGTGCGCGCACGCCTTTGACTTGCGCCAGCTTGCCGGCCAAAGTCATGGTGTAGGCGGGTCGGCCGAAAAAGTCCGCCCATACGCCGTCGCCGCCTTCTTCCGGTGCGGGAACGTGGTCGGGCAGCACGATGGTGGCCTCGCCCGCGCGCAGGGCTTTGATGACTTGTTTCACGCCTTGGATGCTGGTGGGGGCGGTGCGGCCTTTGCCGCGTACGCGCCCGGCCTGCATGACGGCATCGAAGGCTTTAATTTTCGGCGGTTTGTACATGGCGGTCAGCGGGAAGGGAAGCTGCTGGCTGATGTAGCGTCCGGCCAGGTCGTAGCTGCCGAGGTGCGGGGTAATCAGCAGCAGGCCTTCGCCCGCGTCCAGCGCGGCTTGGATGTGCTGCCAGCCGTGCACTTCGCGAAACAGGGTTTCGATGTCTTCAGGCCGTCTGAAAAAGGCCACGGGCAGTTCCAATGCGCCTTTGGCGGTTTCGCGCAATACTTTCTTAACGGCGGCATCGTCCGCAGGCAATCCGGCAATCTGCAGGTTTTCGCGAATGCGGGAGCGGTCTTTGTGCAACAGGTAAAAGGCGAGGCCGCCCCAGAAACCGGCCATGGCGTGCAGGCTTTTCAGCGGCAGGGCGGCAAGGATGCGGCAGAGGAGGAAGATTAGTTTTTGCATGGGGCGGATTGTAATGGAAAACGGCCGGGATAGGTTTGAGGCCGTCTGAAACGATATTTTCAGACGGCCTCTTTAGTACCTGCCTATTTGAAATCTTTGAATGCGCCACCCAAGTCAAACAGGAACAATACGGTAAACCCGATCAGGTAAACCAGGCCGAGGATGGCGAGGACGTTCATGCCCGCCGTCAACTTGTGGCGTTTGTCGCCTTTGACGAGGCGGTAGTTCAGCCAGGCGAACACGGGAGCGGCAACGAAGGCGGTAATCATGGCGAATTTGAGCAGTTCGGCCATCGCGCTGTTGAACCAAAAAATCACCGCCAAGCCCGTGCCGGCCACCCAAACGTTCCAGGCAAACAGTTCGAGGTTGCCCGTTTTGTCTTTGCCGCGCAGCAGGCGCACCGGCTCGGCAATCGCGCGCGCGTAGCCGTCCACCACGGTAATCGTCGTGCCGTACATGCAGGCGAAGGCGATAAACGCCACCATCGGCCGCGACCAGTCGCCGATGGTAACGGCGTACATATTGATCAGCTGCCCGACGTATTCGCCGCCCTTCATTTTGACCGCTTCGCCGTTGCCGTACTGCACATACGCGCCCAAGGCAAGGAAAACGACGGCCAGCACCGCGCTGGTGATGTAGCCGACGTTGAAGTCGAAAATGCCGTCGCGGTAGCTGGAAGGATTGAGCCGCTGTTTTTCCGTCACCCACAGCGAATTGATGGCCGAAATCTCAATCGGCGCGGGCATCCAGCCCATCAGCGCGATGAGGAAGCCCAAAGCGGTGAATGTCCACGGGGTAGGCTCGATGAAGTCGGGCTTCATCTGCATGCCGCGCGACATGGCGATGGCCGCCGCCGCGACTGTGGCAATCGTCAGGCTGACGATGATGATTTTGGAAACGTTGTCCAAGGCTTTGTAGCGTCCGCTTGCCAAGATAATCAGGCAGGAAGCCATAATCAGCGCGGAGATTGCGCCGACATTCAGTGTCAGCGAAGGAATCGCCATTTTGACGATGGCGGCGGTCACGATGGCGACCGCACCCGCGTTAATCGTTGCTGAGATAACGCACAAAATCAGGAATACCCACAAATAAACGCGGCTTTTCTCCGCATAGCCTTCAATCAGGCTTTTGCCCGTATCCAGCGTGTAATGCGCGCTGAAACGGAAAAACGGATATTTGAAGAGGTTGGTCAAAATGATAATCAACGCAAGCTGCCAGCCGTAAAGCGCACCCGCCTGCGTCGAGGCAATCAGGTGCGAACCGCCGACCGCCGCCGAAGCCATCATGATTCCGGGCCCCAGCGCATTGATTTTGCTTTTCCAAGTCGAAGCGTGTGTATGTTGTTCAGACATCTATTCTCTCCGTCTTTTTCAGACGACCTTCACAAAAAAAAGGCATATTTTAACGTAAATCAAAATCCTGAATGGTGAATATTGGAAAACATTATGCTGAATTTTGGATAAAAAATACTAATCAAATAAAAAAATAGGATATTCAGGAAATTTTATGCCTAAAAACCTTTTTCAGACGACCTTGTATCGCTTTTTATTCCTGTTTTTCCGTGTTAAACGGGAGGTGTTGGAAAATGGGCGGAAGCCGATGACAAGCGCGCCATAGCGGTTTTGTTAGGGTTTCACTATAATATTCAACCTGTTCTACGCTAGGATGGGCAGGCGGTTCGGTCTATATAGTGGATTAACTTTAAATCAGGACAAGGCGACGAAGCCGCAGACAGTACA
>CAJZEA010000057.1:0-8617 GCA_915066515.1 uncultured Neisseria sp.
TACTGATGCGACGCTGGCGCAAGTAACGCAGTTGGCAAAAAGCATTCCTGAAATTGAAAACATCATTACCGTTTCCGGCTTCAGCTTTTCGGGCAGCGGTCAGAACATGGCGATGGGTTTTGCCATGCTCAAAGACTGGAACGAGCGTAAAACTCCGGGCAGCGATGCGGAATCGGTTGCAGGCAAACTGACCGGCATGATGATGGGTACGCTTAAAGACGGCTTCGGTATTGCCGTAACGCCTCCTCCGATTATGGAGCTGGGCAACGGTTCCGGTCTGACCATCAACCTGCAAGACCGCAACAACACCGGTCATGCCGCATTGCTGGCCAAACGCAACGAGTTGATTCAGAAAATGCGCGCCAGCGGCCTGTTTGACCCGAGCACCGTCCGTGCCAGCGGTCTGGAAGATGCGCCGCAGTTGAAAATCGACATCAACCGTGCTGCCGCCGCTGCGCAGGGTATTTCGTTCTCCGATATCCGTACTGCATTGGCGACTTCGCTGGGTTCTTCTTATGTCAACGACTTCCCGAATCAAGGCCGTCTGCAACGCGTAATGGTTCAGGCTGATGCAAACTCCCGTATGCAGCCCGCCGACATCCTGAACCTGACCGTGCCCAACAGTTCCGGCGTCGCCGTGCCGCTTTCCACCATCGCCACCGTTTCTTGGGAAAACGGCATGGAGCAAAGCGTGCGCTTCAACGGTTATCCTGCAATGGGCCTTTCTGCTTCCCCCGCCACTGGTGTATCTACCGGTCAGGCAATGGCGGCGGTACAGAAAATGGTTGACGAAATGGGCAGCGGTTACAGTCTCGAATGGGGCGGCCAGTCGCGCGAAGAAGCCAAAGGCGGTTCGCAAACACTGATTCTGTATGCTTTGTCGATCGCCGCCGTATTCTTGGTGCTTGCCGCACTGTACGAAAGCTGGTCGATTCCGCTGGCGGTAATTTTAGTGATTCCGTTGGGTTTGATTGGTGCCGCTTTGGGTGTGACCGGACGCAACCTGTTTGAAGGGCTGCTCGGTAAAGTGCCTTCGTTTACCAACGACATCTATTTCCAAGTCGGCTTCATCACCGTAATGGGTCTGAGTGCGAAAAACGCGATTTTGATTATCGAATTTGCTAAAGACTTGCAGGCTCAGGGCAAGAGTGCCTTGCAGGCCGCATTGGCTGCGGCACACCTGCGTTTCCGCCCGATTATCATGACTTCGTTCGCCTTCATCTTGGGCGTGGTGCCGCTGTATATCGCCAGCGGGGCCAGCTCCGCCAGCCAGCGTGCCATCGGTACGACTGTGTTCTGGGGTATGTTGATCGGTACGATTTTGTCCGTGTTCCTTGTGCCGCTCTTTTATGTCATCGTGCGCAAATTCTTTAAGGAAAGCGCGCACGAACATGAAATGGCCGTGAAACACGCTGCTGAAGCAGGCATGATTTCCCTCGAAGATCAAAATACGGACAACAAGCACTAAGCAAAAAGGTCGTCTGAAAACCTGAAACACGGATTTCAGACGACCTCCAGGAATCCTTATGAACAAAAAGACATTCAAAACGGTATTGAGTACCGTCGCCGCAGCCGTCGCGCTGTCCGCCTGTACCATGATCCCGAAATATGAACAACCGCAGGTCGAAGTTGCCGAAACCTTCAAATACGACACCTTCGACGATGGTATTCGCGCCGCCGACTTGGGCTGGCAGGACTTCTTTGCCGACCCGCGCCTGCACCGCCTTATCGACATCGCGTTGGAACGCAATACCGACCTGCGCACCGCCGCGCTGAACGCCGAAATCTACCGCAAACAATACATGATTGCCCGAAATGACCTGCTGCCGAGCATAAACGCCAGCGGTACCGGTACGCGGACAGGCAGCTTGAGCGGCGGCGTTACCCGCAGCGAATACAGTGTCGGTTTGGGTGTGGCAGCTTATGAGCTTGACCTTTTCGGGCGCGTCCGCAGCAACAGCCAAGCCGCATTGCAAGGTTATTTCAGCGTAGCCGCCAACCGTGATGCCGCCCACCTTGCCCTGATTGCCGCCGTTGCCAAAGCCCATTTCAACGAACTGTACGCCCAAGAATCGATGGCATTGGCGCAGCGCGTCCTCAAAACCCGCGAAGCCACCTACAAACTTTCCCAAATGCGCCACAAAGCAGGCGTGATTTCCGCCGTCGATTTGCGTCAACAGGAAGCCCTGATTGAATCCGCCAAAGCCGATTACGCGAACGCCGTCAAAAACCGCGAACAAGCCCGCAATGCCTTGGCGACCCTGATTAACCAACCCCTGCCGGAAGACCTGCCTGCCGCACTGCCTTTGAGCAAACAGTTCAAAATCACCCGACTGCCTGCCGGCTTGAGTTCCGAAGTCCTGCTGAACCGTCCCGACATCCGCGCCGCAGAACACTCGCTCAAACAAGCCAATGCCAACATCGGCGCAGCGCGCGCCGCCTTCTTCCCCACCATCAGCCTGACTGGATCGGTTGGTACCGCGTCCGGCGAGTTGAGCAGCCTCTTCAAAAGCGGTACGGGCATCTGGTCGTTCGCACCTTCCATTACCCTGCCGATTTTCAACTGGGGTACCAACAAAGCGAATCTCGACGTAGCCAAGCTGCGTAAAGAGGCGCAAATCGTCGCTTACGAAGCTGCCGTCCAAGCCGCCTTCCAAGACGTATCCAACGCCTTGGTTGCACGCGAGCAACTCGACAAGAGCTACGCCGCGCTAAACAAACAAAGCCGCGCTTACAACGACTCCCTGCGCCTTATCAATCTGCGCTACAAACACGGCGTATCCAACGCCCTCGACCTGCTTGACGCAGAACGCAGCAGCTATGGTGCAGAAACCGCGTTGCTTGCCAACCAGCTCACCCGTCTGGAAAACCTCGCCGACCTCTATAAAGCACTCGGCGGCGGTTTGAAACGCGAAACCGTTAGCCAACCTGCCACGCAGCAGTAAGACTGTTTGAAACAAACGGCATCAAAAACGTCGTCTGAAAACCGGATATCAGGTTTCAGACGACGTTTTATATCAGGATTTGATTTTTAGATGTTTAACTGGGGTCGTCTGAAATTGGAGATTTCCATTTCAGACGACCTTTTCAGTCACGGATGGAAGGGTGTTATCAGGGAGGGAGCGGTATTCCGTCAGCAGCTTCTTGCGATTTCCAGTTTGATGGGGGTTGTGTCGTTCTCTATACAAAACAAACACAAAACCCGCTGTTGAGATAGCGGGTTTTGTGTTTTTCGGTTTTGAGTATCTGATATAAATGGGAACGGTATTTCTCGTATATGCGCACTCCGAAGGTAATGAGACAAAAAGAAGAGGGGATAATCTGTCGTTTAATGGCTCGGAGCGGACGGCTTCCGAGTGGTTTTGATTATACGCTAATAAAAATAATTATCAATACAAAATTGATAAGAAATCGTAAATTTCATATAATTATTTGAAAAATAATAAGATTTAATGATTATTACTGATGGCGTTGGAAAGAAATAGAAGAGGATAAACCGGTATCGGTCTGAAGTATTGCGATAAGAAAGTGAAGCCTATCAGACAGATGGGGCATTAGGGTGGGGCTAGACCGCGCTGTTTTGATTAAACGTTGATTGACTTTGAATGATTCAAACTCAAAGGGTCGTCTGAAAATGGATTTCAGACGACCCTTTCGCTATGTGGCAAACACGCTTGGAGGATTTGTGCAGATAGGCCTTAAACTTTGGTTTCTTCGGCTTGCTGTGCTTCTTGAGTGGCTTGTTCCGCCTTAATCGCTTCCAATGCGGCGAATTGTTCGGCAACACCTTGTTCGATTTTCGACAGGCTGGCGGATTTTGCTTCGTGGTAGGCTTCTTCTAAGGCATAGCTGAAACCGACATCGTCTGTGCCGCCGTGGCTTTTGATGACGATACCGCGCAGGCCGAGCAGGATGGCGCCGTTGAATTTGCGGGGATCCAGTTTGCTTTTCAAGCCTTTCAGGGCGGGGAGGGCGGCGACGGCAGCCATTTTGTTGAACAGGTTGCGTTGGAATTCCTGACGGATAGCTCCGCTCATGAATTTGACCGCGCCTTCGATGGTTTTGAGCATGATGTTGCCGACAAAGCCGTCTGCGACAATCACGTCGGCTTCGCCGTACAGTACGCCGTTGCTTTCGATGTTGCCGATGAAATTCAGTTTGCTGCTTTTGAGCAGTTTGAAGGTTTGTTTGACGGTGTCCGTGCCTTTGATGTCTTCGGTGCCGACGTTAAGCAGGCCGACGCGTGGGCTGCCTTTTTGCGGGTAGAGGGCTTGGAAGAGTTCGTTGCCGATGATGGCGAACTGTACGAGCTGCTCAGGCGTGCAGTCGACGTTTGCGCCCAAATCGAGGGCGAGGGTCAGGTGTTCGCTGTCGGAGGGCAGGAATTTGGCGATGGCGGGGCGGTCGATGCCAGGAATGGTTTTGAGGACGAAGCGGGCGGTCGCCATGAGCGCGCCGGTGTTGCCGGCGGAGACGGCGGCTTGCGCGGTGCCTTCTTTGACTTGGTTGATGGCAATGCGCATGGAGGAGTCTTTTTTATTTTTCAGGGCAAGCTGAGGGGCTTCGTCCATGCCGACGACTTCGGAGGCGTGGAGCACGGTAATGCGCTCCATCGGCGCGTTGGCTGCGGAGAGGGCTTGGCGGACGGCGGATTCGTCGCCGACCATAATGAGGTGTACGTCTTGCTGCTGTTTCAAAAAGGCAAGGGCACCGGGGACGGTAACTGCGAGACCTGAGTCGCCGCCCATGGCATCTACGGCCAATGTAATCATGTTGTTCTCCGGTTTGTGCTGTGAAGCGGAAGAGGGGCGGTGTCGGCTGCCTCTGTGGGTTTGTTCGGCTTCACAGTCGGTTTCAGACGACCTTTTTGCGATACGCGGTACGGGGTCGTCTGAAAAGGGGTGTATGTGTGGTCGGGGGCTTCGGATTGAAGGGTTGCGTTCCACATTCTAATGCGTTTTATGAAGATAAGCTGAGAAGAGGCAAAATCTCGTTTTGTCGGTGTTCTACGGATTTCGCTTTTACCGTTTCCGGAGAAGGCGGGCTTCTCCGTCGCGGGCTTATTTTTTGCCTTCGGCGGCAAGGCGGTTGTGCTCGTCGATGTCGAGCGCATCCCAAGGGTAGTTGATCCACCAGTCTTCTACGGTCAGGCCGCTGAAGTAGGGGATGCCTCCGGGGATTTTGCCGACTTTGGCTTTGATTTTTTCGTGCAGGACGGCAACGCCGATGGTGCCGAAATCTTCTTTTTGCAACTCGGTCAGGCAGAATTCCATGGTCACGCGGCTGTCGTCGACTTCATCGACTACGAGCACATTCTTGCCTTTCAACGCGTCAGGCACGGGGTCGAGCCATTGGACTTTTTTGACTTCTTCCGTTACCTGTCCTTCGTTGTCGCTGTCGTAATAGGCGGTGGTTACGGCGTAAATCGGGATTTCCAGAAAGCAGCGCAGCATACGGGCGGGGATGAAGCCGCCGCCGCCGATGGCGATCATGGCATCGTATTTGACGCCGGAGTTTTGGATTTTTTCCGCCAACGCTTTGATCACGCGGTGGATGTCGTCGTAGGTGTACCAGATTTTCTGTTTCATGGCGATTCCCGATTCAATGGGGTGTATCAGTTTGAACTGCAAAGATTTTGTGCCGCATTTTGAAGTATGGGCAGGCATGGAGTCGGGCAGTTCGGATGTAATGTAAAAAAGCCAGCATTGCATGGCAATATTCTGGCTTTTTCAGTCAGTCGAATAAGATTATTCGCCTTTGGCTTTCACTACTTTACGGCCGCGGTACATACCGTTGGGGGAAATGTGGTGCGGGCGGTGTACTTCGCCGGTTACGCTGTCAACAGACAGAGAAGGCGCGGTCAAAGCGTCGTGAGAGCGGTGCATACCGCGTTTGGAAGGGGATTTTTTGTTTTGTTGAACGGCCATTTCAAGCTCCTAGATAAATAAAACTGTGTCCTGATTAACTGCTTTTCAAACCTGCTAAAACAGCAAAAGGGTTGGGTTTGTCCTGATTGACTTGTTCCAGCGCGGCATTGTCGCAGTTTTCGTGGCGCGGGGAGAAGGGGAGCGACATTAGGATTTGGTCTTCCACCAACCCGCGTACGTCGAGTTCTTTCTCAATCGGCATGCCTTCCAACTCTTCGTCGGCAAGCATTGCTTCATCCAAGTCCTCTTCGTTGGCGAACAAAACAATACGGCTGGTTTCGTCGAGCGTAAACGGCATGGGGCGGATACATCGTTGGCAAATCAGCGGCATATCGGCTTTGACGTTCAAATCGAGAAACAAACGCTGCAGTCGGTCGCGTCCGCCGCTCAGCGTAAACGACACTTTGGTCTGTTTGTCGGCCGGATAATCGTGCGAACGGACTCGTTCGTCCAATTCCTCAAGCAGGAAGCTGCCTTGCAGGGTCTGCTTTTCGGAGGCGAAAACTTCTGGGTCAATCAAATTAGGGTCTGACATAAACGGGGTATGATATAATTTCGACAGTCTAACGTCAATATTTTTAAGCAAAATATGAGTGCAAAACTGCCTTTGATATTGGGTTCGGGTTCGGTGTTCCGCCGCGCGCAGCTCGAACGTTTGGGCGTTGATTTTCAAACTGCCGCGCCTGATTTCGACGAAACGCCTGCTGCGGGTGAAAACGCGGCGGATACTGCCTTGCGTTTGGCGGAAGGGAAGGCGCGTTCGCTGGAGGGTCGATTTCCTGCCGCGTTGGTGATCGGCGCGGACCAAGTGGCGTGGTGCAATGACCGCCAGTTGGGCAAACCGATGAACGTCGCAAATGCACAACAAATGCTCAGGGATTTGAGCGGCAGAAAGATTGAATTTTACAGCGCAATCGTGCTTTTGAATACTGCTTCGGGACGTATTCAGCGCCATGTCGATAACACGTCGGTCGTGATGCGCGCACTGACAGACGAGCAGATCGAGCGTTATCTGGCGCGCGAGCCGGACGCGGTTTACTGCGCGGGTGCGGCGAAGAGCGAGGGCTTGGGCGCGGCGTTGCTGGAGCGCATAGACAGCAGCGATCCGAACGCGCTTATCGGTTTGCCCATCTTCAAACTGGTCGAATTTTTAAAAAACGAAGGCGTAGAAATCATTTAGGTCGTCTGAAAACAGTTGTCTGACGGTTTCAGACGACCCTCCGTATAGGAAATCCATCATGTCCCCGATTCTTTACCTGATTCCCACCCCTTTGGGCGCGCCCGATACGCCCTGCCTGCTGCCGCACGAACAGGCGCAGATTACCGGCTTGACCGATTTCGTCGTCGAAGCCGAGAAAACCGCCCGCGCCCATTTGAAACATTTGGGCATCACGACCCCCATCCGCGAGCTGAACCTGCAAACCCTCAACGAACACACCGACTTGAAAACCCTGCCCGAACTTCTGAAACCTTTGCAGGAAGGGCGCAGCATGGGCATTCTCAGCGAAGCGGGTTGTCCCGCGGTTGCCGATCCCGGTGCGAATTTAGTGGCATTGGCGCACCGGCACGGCTATGAAGTCCGTCCGCTGATCGGCCCGTCCAGCCTGTTGCTCGCGTTGATGGCGTCAGGGGCGAACGGGCAGAATTTCGCGTTTAAAGGCTATCTGCCGTCCGAGAAAAGCGAGCGTATCGCCGCTTTGAAGAACTTGGAACAGCGTTCGCGCCAGCAAAACGAAACCCAGCTTTTCATCGAAACGCCTTACCGCAACGACGCGTTGCTCGCCGACGCGCTGGAAACGCTGTATCCCGAAACCCGCCTCTGCACCGCAACCGACCTGACTTTACCGACGCAGGAAATCATCAGCCAAACCGTTGCCGCTTGGCGGAAATCGAAAACGCTGCCGAATTTAAAAAAACGCCCGACGATATTTGTGTTGCACGCGGGTTAGGAAAGTAGGGGCGGGCGGTTGGATGAATTAGCCCGCCATACTGAAAAAGGTCGTCTGAAACCTTCTCGATAAGGTTTTCAGACGACCTTTGCTTTATTGGGAAATACTTAAAACCAATGCAACAATCCGACAGCCATCAACACTGCCGTGATACACGCTAAGAGCGCGCAGATTTGCAGGGCTGTCGAGTTGGCTTTGGGGTAGCCCATCAGATTGGGCAGCGGGTTGGACGGCAATATCATGCCGTAGACGAATTGAAGCAGTCCGCCTGCGACCATAGGCAATGTAAATACCGGCAATATCAGGCTGATGGCGGCAAGTACGAGGCTGATTCTGAACATCCATATCGCCGGATAATGTCCCTTTCCAGCATCATTGCAGCGCTTTTCCAGCCAAGTGCTTTGATAGTGCAGCAGACCGTAAAGGGCGATGGCAAAGACATGCACTGCGCCGCCGACCTGCCGGTTGATGCCGCATTGACCCAAACATGATTGGGTAATCCACAGCAATAGTGCGGATACTGCGCTTATGCCCAGCAAAATGGGCAGGTTCACTGCCGCAAAGCGCGTACGGCTGGCGCGGCGGTTGTCGAAGGGATCGGGCCTTTCGTCATACAGGATGAAGCCGTCGGGTTCTTCGGAGTATGTGTTCATGATGTGGTGTGGTGAGTGATGACTTAATTGTAATGTATAGTGGATTAAATTTAAATCAGGACAAGGCGACGAAGCCGCAGACAGTACA
>CAJZEA010000058.1:0-8601 GCA_915066515.1 uncultured Neisseria sp.
AAAACCAATACAGCCGTGCCGCCAACAGCGGCAACTTCTACGGCGAACCGCGCAATGCCGTGTTCAGCCTGAAGTGGAAGATGTAAGTAGCGGCAAACCGAGAGTGGATTACCCCCACTCTTCAAAAGCATATAAAAACCAACCATTGCTTATAAACAAGGCCGTCTGAAAGTACAATTTCACTTTCAGACGGCCATTCGCACGCATTCGCAAGCATTATGAAAACACTCAAAAAATTCTTTTATCTCGCCCGTCCTTTCTGGTCAGGGGCGCACGGCCGCCTCCAATGGCTGATGCTCGCCGTCCTCATCGGCTTCACCCTTTGCTCCATCACCATCAGCGTTTGGATCGCCGCGTGGGACAAACGCTTCTACGACGCGCTCGCCGCGTTTGACGGCGCGTCCATGCCCGCGCTCATTGTCGAATACCTCGGCTACATGGCGATGATTATCGGCTGCATCGTCTGCGGCGACTGGCTGCAAAAACGCCTCATCTTCCGTTGGCGCACTCACCTGACCGAACAATTCCAGCAAAACTGGCTCGAAGGCCACAAACACTACCGCCTGCGCCTGACCGGCGAACCCGACAACCCCGACCAGCGCATTGCCGAAGACATCTATCTGCTCGCCGACAAAAGCATCGGACTGTTCCGCTCCTTCATCAATAATATTGCCAAATTCAGCGCGTTCGTCGCCGTATTGTGGACGCTCTCCGGCGTACAGACCTTCAACATCGGCGGGCGCGACATCACCATACACGGCTACCTCGTCTGGGTTGCCTTGATTTATTCCGTCATCAGCACCCTGATTGCCCACCTCGTCGGCCGCAAACTCAAGAACCTCAACATCGACCGCCAACACCGCGAAGCCGACTACCGCGCCGCCCTCCTGCGCGTGCGCGACCACGCCGAACAAATCGCCTTTTACAACGGCGGCGAAGCCGAAACAGGTCGTCTGAAACAACGTTACCTCCGCATCCGCGACAACTGGCGGCGGCTCACCAACTGCGAATTCCGCCAAGAAACCTTCTGGGCGACCTATGTCCGCATCAGCATCTTCATCCCCATCCTCGCCACCCTGCCCATGTACCTCGCCAAAACCATGACCTTCGGCGACATGATGCAGACCCGTACATCGTTTGCCCGCGTTCAAGACAGCTTCGGCTGGTTCACCGACTCCTACCGCCGCCTCATCGAATGGGCGGCAGTTGTCGAACGCCTCTCCAGTTTTCAGACGGCATTGGAACAAATAGAACAAGAAGATAGAAGCACCGCCCGCCCAGCGTCCGTACACACCCTGACTTTAAACAACCGCTGTCAAAGCGGCATCCTCGTCCTGCAAAACCTCAACGTCCACACCCAAACCGGCAGCCCTCTGCTCACCGACATCAACCTCGAAGCCCACGCCCCCGAATGGGTATTGCTCGAAGGCAGAAGCGGCATCGGCAAATCCACCCTGCTGCGCGCCCTCGCAGGCTTGTGGCCGTATTACCAAGGCAGCTTCGCCCTTGACGGCAGCCTCCTCTTCCTGCCCCAACGCCCCTACCTCCCCGCCGACACCCTGCGCCATACCGTCAGCTATCCCCGCCCCACCTGCCAAGACGACCAAATCATTCAGACGACCTTGGAACAAGTCGGACTAGGTCGTCTGAAAAATAATTTAGACGAACCATACGAATGGCACGGCATCCTCTCCGGCGGCGAACAGCAACGCCTCAGCCTCGCCCGCGCGCTGCTGCACAAACCGCAAATCCTGTTCCTCGACGAAGCCACCAACCAGCTCGACGGCGAATCTGCATTAACGCTGATGCAAATCCTCAAACGCGCTTTACCCGACACCCTCGTCGTCGGCATCAGCCATCAACCCGAAATCCAAGCCTTGTTCGGACGTAAAGTTAATTTAAAACCACTCGGCGAACTTGCAAACCGTTCAGATTAGTAATATAGTTCTTTCTGACTAGTTTCATAGTTCTTTAGGGTTACTTTTAAAACTCCTTGGATAGCCTCCGCCAGCTCCCGGCAGGAGGCGTTTTTTTGCCCGCAGTTTTTTGCCTGCGCTTAAGACATTGAATTTCAAAGCACCCGGCCAATATCAACCGCACTAAAAAAGGTCGTCTGAAAAACATTTCTGCTTTTCAGACGACCTCTTGCCATATCCAAAATCAAATAGAAAAATCTTCGACCACCGGCGTATAAAGAATACGGTCCACCACATCCCGCGTCAGCTTCGGCGAGAACATTTCGATAAAATCGTAGGTATAACCGCGAAGATAAGTATCCGAGCGTACTGCAATCCAAATGGGCGAAGGTTCAAACAGATGCGCCGCATCGACCAATTCCAAATCCGCATCCTTCTCCGGATCAAATGCCATCTTCGCCATCAACCCGACCCCAAGCCCCAGTCGGACATAAGTCTTCAAGACATCCGTATCCGCTGCCGACAACACCACATCCGGATTATCCAAATGCGCCTTATTAAAAGCACGCGCAATACTGCTGCCCTGATTAAATGCAAATTCGTAAGTAATCAAAGGAAACGAAGCCAAATCCTCAATACTTAAAGGATTCATACATTCCAACAAAGGATGCTCTTTCGGCACGATGACCGCATGGTTCCATTCATCACACGTCAACTTGCTCAGTTCGGGATGATCGTCAATCCGCTCCGTCACAATCGCAATATCCGCCTCGCCATTGCTGACCATTTGCGCAATAGCAGCAGGACTCCCCTGCTTGATCGTCAGATTGACCCTCGGATAACGCTTCACAAAATCCGCCACAATCAAAGGCAGCGCATAGCGTGCCTGCGTATGCGTCGTCGCAATCGTCAGAGCACCGCTGTCGTGATCGGTAAACTCGCTGCCGATATTCTTAATATTTTGGACATCGCGCAAAATCCGTTCCGAAATTTCCAACACCGCCTTACCCGGCTGGGAAACAGACACCACACGCTTGCCGCTGCGTATAAAGATCTGCACCCCCAGTTCTTCTTCCAAAAGGCGGATTTGCTTGGAAATACCCGGTTGCGAAGTAAATAGCGCATCCGCAGCCTCAGATACATTCAAATTATGGCGGTACACCTCCAACGCATACCGCAATTGCTGTAATTTCATAGGTAGTCCGGTTGTATTGTGTTTGTATGTTTTATACGACAAGCGGCACATAATTTAACATATTTTGCCGGATTTGTCGGACATCCAAAAAACGCACAAGGAAGTTTTTGTTTTCAATAAAACTATACATATAAACTATGAAAACCGTCTTTACAGCACGCAAACTCTTGTTGCGTTTCCGCAACTGCAAATAGAAACAGACCCGAATTTCCTGATAAATAAATGACACAAGCTTGATTTTTAGGCATGATTCACCATTAGGAGGCAAGCAGTTTCATGTTTTTATCAAGGCATCGAGTATTGACAGTCTGTGCCATGCTTCTTTATAGTGCAAACTGATATATCCGATTTGCCGCTGTTTTATGCTGCGGCCTGTATATTGGTAATTTGCTGCGGCTGCTTCCTGTATCCGCCGCATAACAATTTTGATGAGGGAATAAAATGACCAAACAGCTGAAATTAAGCGCATTGTTCGTTGCATTGGTTGCTTCAGGCACTGCAATGGCAAGTGAAGCGCACACCAAACACGGCTACACCGTAAGCAGCCAATCTCAAGAAGTCGTCCGTAACAACTACGGCGAGTGCTGGAAAAACAGCTACTTCGACAAAGAAACCCAAGGTCGTGTCGAATGTGGTGACCGCGAAGCGGTAGCCGCAGTTCAACAAGCTCCCGAATACGTTGACGAAACTGTTTCCCTGTCTGCGAAAACCCTGTTCGGCTTCGACAAAGACATCCTGCGTCCTGAAGCTCAAGAAAACCTGAACAGCCTGGCTCAACGCCTGAGCAACGAAAACGTACAAACTGTACGTATCGAAGGTCACACCGACTTCATGGGTTCTGAAGAGTACAACCAAAACCTGTCTGAGCGTCGTGCCAACGTAGTGGCCAACTACTTGGTAGGTCGTGGCGTTCCTTCCAGCAAAGTTTCCGCTACAGGTCTTGGTGAGTCTCAAGCTCAAATGACTGCTACTTGTGAAGCAGAAGTAGCAAAACTGGGCAAAAAAGTATCCAAAGCCAAAAAACGCGCTGCTTTGATCGCATGTATCGAGCCTGACCGTCGCGTTGATGTGAAAATCCGCAGCACTGTTACCAAACAAGTTGCCCCGGGTCAAACAATTGAAGGTCAAGGCGAACGTCCGGCAGTGGATGAAGGCTGGATTCCTTCTCCATACAACGGCGTACACGGCTACGCTAAGCCTTAATCGAAACATCCCAGAAACCCCGCTTCCCTGCGGGGTTTTTATTTTGTCGGATTAACGTTGATACAAAGGTCGTCTGAAAAATCGAGATTTGGCTTCTTTTCACTTTGCCACAACTTCCCCTTCAGACGACCTAGATTTTCCTCATGAATCCTTTTCTACCTCTTCTCTTCTCGATCAATCTATCTGATAGAAGCTGAAAATTTCGGTATCAACCCGCCATATATCGCCGTCACCATTTGACACAGATAATAACCAAATACAAAAAATTAAAAAGCGTACAAAAGCAAAAGGTCGTCTGAAACCGGAAAACCTGTTTTCAGACGACCTTTATTTGCAATACCGTTTACCGGAAGATTATTTCTTCGAGCCGACGAATGCGCCTACCGTATTGCCGCTAGAGAATCCGCCTGCAACTTCCGCTGCATTTTTGCCAAAGAAACCGCCTTTGACTTGGGTCGCACCGGATTGTTCAAACTTGTTGCCGCTAATTTGGGCATTAACAGCAATGTTGTCGCCAAATTTAGCATCACGAGAGATAGTGCCTGTTAATTTTTTACTGTCAAAATTGGCAGTCAACTCTGTGCGGGTAATATCGTAATTTGCGCCGCTATGCATAGAGGCAACGCTGGTGTTGTAATGAACTTGCCCTTTAGGCAGCTCGGCTGCGGGCGTAAAGCGTCCGCTGAAGAAAGCTTGTTTTTTACCGTTAACTTCCAACACGCCTGCAGTAGCATTTGCTGAAGCAGTATTGACCAAGAATTTCTGTACGGATTTTGGCTCGCCGGATGCAATTCCTGAAATAAAACCAGGGACTTTGCCTTTCCAATTATTCAAAGAAACACCGCCGCTTTGGGTCAAGTCGAAATCCACTCCGTCAACGCGGATATGTTTGATGTTGCTATTATCGATGGCAATGCTGTTACCGCCAACTGTTTGCTGTGCGGCGGTAGGAACTGCCGGAGTAGCAGGAGTTTTAGGAGCAGTAGGCGTTTTACCCGTCTCAGGTTTTGCAGGAGTTGTCGTTGATGGGGGAGTTGCAGGCTTCTGCGACGTTGATGGGTTGCTTGGACCTGCGTTAGGCGTAGATTGTGAAGAAGGAGTGGAATTTCCACCACCGCCCCCGCCTCCGCAGGCAGCCAAAGTTGCTGTACAAATCAATGCAAGTACTTTTTTCATGTCGTATCATCCTTTTTTAAATTGAATCTCGAAGTTTCTGTATTCGGGAACAAGTCTTGATTGTGCTTGCGATGCACCTGAATCAATGACTTAGACATTTTATACTAAAAAGATAAGCCGACCTATATGTAATAGTTAATTCAAGTAAATTTACAAACAAAATATAACTAAATTATGACTAAGTTAACAATTTATTGGCAGGAACCGCATCAAATCAACTCACTTTTTCAGACGACCTGCATTTTCCTCATGAATCCTTTATAATCTCTTCCTTTATAAATCAATATCTTTCGAAAGAAGCAAAATGTCCGATTTCCGTCAAGATTTCCTCAAGTTTGCGCTGGCGCAGAATGTATTGAAATTCGGTGAATTCACGACCAAGGCAGGCCGTCAGTCGCCTTATTTTTTCAACGCCGGACTGTTTAACGACGGCGCATCGACGCTGCAACTGGCGAAGTTTTATGCGCAGGCGATTATCGAGAGCGGCGTAAAATTCGACATGCTGTTCGGCCCGGCTTACAAAGGCATTATTTTGGCGGCGGCGACGGCGATGATGCTGGCGGAAAAAGGCGTGAACGTGCCGTTTGCCTACAATCGCAAAGAAGCGAAAGACCACGGCGAAGGCGGTGTGTTGGTCGGTGCGCCGCTCAAAGGCCGCGTATTGATTATCGACGACGTAATTTCTGCGGGAACATCTGTGCGCGAATCGGTCAAACTGATTGAAGCGGAAGGTGCAACGCCCGCCGCCGTCGCCATCGCGCTCGACCGTATGGAAAAAGGTACGGGCGAATTGTCCGCCGTTCAGGAAGTGGAAAAACAATACGGCTTGCCCGTCGTCGCCATTGCCAATCTGAACGACCTGTTCACGCTCCTGCAAAACAATGCGGAATTCGGCGGCTTCCTCGAGCCGGTCAGAGCCTACCGCGAACGCTACGGCGTTGCCTAAAATCCGATAAACAAAAGGTCGTCTGAAGACGGACAATCCCTTTTCAGACGACCCAACCCAATCAAACACACATTAAAACAACACATTCCACACTTTACACGGAAAACCCCTATGCCCGCCTGTATCTGCCCACACTGCAAAACCTCACTTTGGGTCAAAGACACCCAGCTCAACGTCGCACAAGGCTTTGTCGTTTGCAATAAATGCGAAGGCCTGTTCAAAGCCAAAGACAGCCTGGCGCCGTCTTCCGCCCCCGCCAATCCCGACACGCTGCCCAACGCCGTTACCGACGTCCGCCTCGTACACGACATGGGCGGCAACATCCGCAACCGCAAACAACTCTCCCGCCACGAAATCGCCAGCCTGCTCGACAGCGCCGAACGCGCCAAAAAAGCCAAAGAAGAGGCGGCACGGCGCACCGAAGAGGAAAAGCGTCGTGCAGAAGAAGAAAAACGGCGGACTGAAGAATTCCAAGCCCTGATGGCGGCAGCCGCTGCCAAACCCGCCAAATCCGAAGAAGGCTTCAACTGGACGTTGGCGGTACTGGTCGCGCTGACCGTCCTCATCATGCAGCTTTTCTATCTGGTCTTGCTATGAACACATCTCCGGGCTTTGTCGCCGATTTTCGCGAAGCCGCGCCCTATATCCACTACCTGCGCGGCAAAACACTGGTTATCGGCATCACCGACAGCCTGCTCGAAGGCGACACCCTGAACCGTCTTGCCGCCGATTTCCACCTGCTTGCCGGCTTGGGCGTGCGCCTCGTGTTGGTACACGGCACGCGCCATTTCCTCAACCGCCTCGCCGCCGACAGACAATTCGTTCCGCAATACCACCGCAACCGCCGCATTACCGACGATGCCACCCTGCGCGACGCCAAGCAGGCGGTCGGCATGATACGCAGCGACATCGAAGCCGCCCTGTGCAGCAGCGCATCCGCCCCCTTGCGCAACAAACCGATTCCCACCGCTTCGGGCAATTTCCTCACCGCCCGCCCACTCGGCGTCATTGACGGCATAGACATGGGCTACACCGGCATCGTCCGCAAAACCGACACAGACTCGATCAACCGCCGCCTCGACGACGGTGCCATCGTCCTCATCAGTCCGCTTGGACACTCCTACGGCGGCAAAACCTTCAACCTCAGCATGAGCGAAGCCGCCGAAGCCGTCGCCGTCGCCCTTCAAGCCGAAAAACTCGTGTACCTGACCGAAGAAGCCGGCATTTGCAACGCCGACGGCGTCCTCATGTCCACCCTATCCTCAGGCGAAGTCCGCCACCTGATAGAAACCGCAAACAACGTTCCCGTGCGCCTGCTCCAAGCCGCCGTCAACGCCGTCGAAAACGGCGTCAGCCGCGTTCAAATCCTTAGCGGGCGCGAAGACGGCGGACTATTGCGCGAACTCTTCACCCGCGAAGGCTGCGGCACCGCCATCGCCCGCGATTCCTTCGTCTCCATCCGCCAAGCCCACAGCCGCGACATCCCCCGCATCATCGCCCTGATCCGCCCGCTGGAAGAACAAGGCATCCTGTTGCACCGCAGCCGCGAATATCTCGAAAACCACATCTCCTGCTTCTCCGTCCTCGAACACGACCGCAACATCTACGGCTGCGTCGCCCTCAAAACTTTCGACGACCCCGAAATCGGCGAACTCGCCTGCCTCGTCGTCTCCCCCGAAGCCCGCGACGGCGGCTACGGCGAAATGCTGCTCGACCACCTCTTCCAAAAAGCCCGCACCATGGGCATCCGCCGCCTGTTTGCCCTCTCCACCCACACAGGCGAATGGTTTGCCGAACGCGGTTTTCAGACGACCTCTCCCAACGCATTACCCGAAGAACGCCGCCGCGACTACCTCGCCAACGGCCGCAATTCGCAAGTGTTCGTCCGAGAGTTGGCTTAAGCGGGATTCAAACCCAAGGTCGTCTGAAACTGCCGACGACCTTGTTTAACGCGCCCAAACATCAAGTATGACTGAAAAAATAAGCCTGACGGCTTGCCGCTCTCTTTCATGAAGAGAAGACGACAAACCGTCAGGCTTACGTTTTGAAAAACTAAAAAGAAAACGCTGTTGCAGCAGGTTTTCAGGCGGCTTGATGTTCACAAAAAATCGATATAGTGGATTAAATTTAAATCAGGACAAGGCGACGAAGCCGCAGACAGTACA
>CAJZEA010000059.1:0-8592 GCA_915066515.1 uncultured Neisseria sp.
GTACTGTCTGCGGCTTCGTCGCCTTGTCCTGATTTAAATTTAATCCACTATAGTTCCGATAAGACGGAACGTTTTCAGACGACCTTTTCTGCTGCCAGCAACATTTCCACATTCCGCTCGGTCGCTTCGGCTATCTCTTCAACGGCAACGCCGCGAATTTCAGCGGCGATGGCGGCGATTTGGCGGATGTTGGCGGGCGTGTTGATTTCGTTTTTCAGCATAAACGGGCTGTCGGTTTCCAAGACGAAATCGGTGTCATTCAAGGTTTTGAGGGTTTCGCGTATTTTTCGTGCGTTCGGGTTGAGCAACAGCGAACCGATGCCGATTTTGAAACCTAATTTCGTCAACACGCGCGCTTCTTCCGCGCTGCCGGAGAAGGCGTGGACGATGCCGCCTTGGACAAAACCTGTCTGCTTGACGGCGGCGGCGATGTCGGCGGTGGCTTTGAGATTATGGATAATCACGCGGCGACGCAGGGTTTGCGCGATGGCAAGCTGGCAGCTGAAGACTTGGATTTGCCGTTCGCGCTGCTGCGGCGTTTGGGTTTTGTCGTAAAAATCCAAGCCGATTTCGCCGACCCATGCCGTCGGACGCGCTTGCAATGCTTGTTCCAAACGCTGGAAATCCGGTTCGGAAACGTCGTCTGAAAACCAAGGATGGATGCCGAGCGCGATATGGATGTTGCCCCAAAGCGGGTTTTCAGACGACCTTTGCACCAAATCCGCCACGTCCTGCCAATCCTGCGGCCGGGTCGCGGGAACGATAAACCGCCCTACCCCTGCCTCACGCGCGGCGGTCAGGATGTGCGGCAGGTTTTCGCGCAAGGCGGGATCGGCGAGGTGGCAATGGGTGTCGGTGAGGTTCATCAGTTTTCACACTAATTTTAGTCTTACCAATTCTTTGTGAACATCTTCCACCCCCCAGCCTTGCGATACGGCGAGGGTCATGAGCACGGTGGCGGTTTCGAGGTTGCATTTGCCGCCGTTGATGATGCCCGAATTGCGGAACGCGTTGCCTTGCGCGTAAACGGCGGCGGTTCTGCCTTGTCGGACTTGACTGATGTTGAGCAACAGTTTTCCTTGCTGCGTAAAGTCTCGGACGGAGCGGATGAAGCCTTCGTCTGCGGGGGTGTTGCCGTGTCCGTAGCTTTGCAGGATAAGGGCGTGGGCGGGAAGCTGTCCGAGTCCGTCCGCAAGTTCTTGGACGGCAAAGCCGGGGATAAGCGTGCGGACGGCGATTTTTGCCTGCGGGTCGGGATAGCGGATTTTGAGGTCGTCTGAAACATCCGCCGTATCTTGGGACGGAATGCGAATATGGTTCCAACCTTGGGTTTCGTCCCATTCGGCGATGGCGCCGAAATGCGGATTGTCGAAGCCTGCGGCGGTTTCGGTGCTGACTTTGCTGCTGCCGACGGCGGGATAAAGTTTGCCGTCAAAGGCGATGACGGTTTGTTTGAGCTTAAGACTGAAGGCGGCGACGGCGGTGGAGAGGTTGCGCGGGGCATCGCTGTTTTCGGCGGCGTAAGGCCATTGGGAACCGGTCAGGATGATGGGTTTGTCCAAGCCTTGCAGGGCGAGCGCGAGGAGGTTGGCGGTGTACGCCATGCTGTCCGTGCCGTGCAGTATCAGGATGCCGTCGCAGGAAGGCAGTTTGGCGGCAATGATGTCCAGCCAGTCGCGCCAGTGTTGCAGGGTGACGGAGGAGGAATCAATCAACGGATTGCAGACGTGCCACTCGAAGTCGAGGTCGTCTGAAAAGGGGGAAAGGGCTTGGCTGACCAGCGCAGTATCGGGGCGCAGGCCTTCGCTGCTTTGGGTCATGCCTATGGTGCCGCCTGTGTAGAGGACAAAGATTTTTTGTTTCATGGACATCATCGGGTCGTCTGAAAATAATGATGCGGCTTATTTAACTATATTTCGGACAGGCTGGCAATTTGGCGGCGCAGACGGTTTTCAGACGACCCTGAAATGAAAAAGCACCCTGGGTCTGTCGATATATAATTTTCCCAGTGGATTTTTATTCACGAAACAGGAAATTCAAAGCGGAAGCCGCAACAAGCTTGGACGCTTGGTGAGGATTGCCAACGCAGAAGATACCGCTTTGGGGATAAAAAGACACGGAAACTATAGTGGATTAACTTTAAATCAGGACAAGGCTACGAAGCCGCAGACAGTACAAATAGTACGGAACCGATTCACTTGGTACTTCAGCACCTTAGAGAATCGTTCTCTTTGAGCTAAGGCGAGGCAACGCCGTACTGGTTTAAAGTTAATCCACTATATTGAATATCGGCAACCTTGTCAGGGGACTTGATTTTATTGTTCGCTTTGCGCGGCTTTTTTGGCTGCCTTGGCGGCTTTGCGCTGCGCCCGCTTTTCGCTCAATTTGGTACGGTAGAACTGGAGGCGCTGGCGTTTTTTCCACCAAAACCAGGCCAACACCACTGCCAATATACCCAAAACAGTAAAGATACCGGATTGCAGGCTGTGCATTTTTGCCATCAGCCAATCGATGTTGTTCGCGCCGTATTCGCCCAAATAAATCCACACCGGTACGGAAATCAACGCGGCAAGCCCGTCCATCAGAATGAAGCGGGTATAGGAAACTTTGCGGCTGATGCCTGCGGTCACGAAAACGGCGGTACGCAAACCGGGCAGGAAGCGGGCGACGAACAATACCCAGTTGCCGTATTTGTCGAATTTCTCCTGCACCTGCGCGTAACGCTTTGGCGTCATCACGCGGGCAATGGGTTTGAACTTGAGAATTTTCTGCCCCCACACGCGTCCGGCGACAAACATAAATCCGTCGCCCGCCAACACGCCGAGCATACCGACGACAACCATCCAGTGCGAATTGGTGTACCCCAAGCCGGAAATCACGCCGCCTGTCACCAGCGTCAAATCTTCGGGAATCGGCACGCCAAAGCCGCAAATGACCAAAACGAAAAACACAGCTGCATAGCCGTAATGGGAAAAAAGGGCTTCTAAAAAGGCAAACATGGCGTATCCGTCGGTTGTAATGTGAAGGGGAAATTCATTTGAACTGAATGTTGTATTTTACCAAAGATAGGGTCGTCTGAAAGAAATAACAAGGCAGGTTATGAAAATAGGCGTGAACATTATGGATTAATGTGTTTCAGACGACCTTGAATCCTAAAAAACACAGTGGATTAACCTTAAACCGGCATGGCGCTCACCCGCCTTGCCCTGATTTAAAATCAATCCACTGTACCGCCGTTCCCGCTTGCACGGAAATGACGGCAGTTTCAAGGTTTGTTAAAAACCCGATTTATTGTCCGACAGCATTACTGCTTGCCGGTAATAGCTGCTGCGATGCGTTCCGCACCTTTTTTCGCCCAGTCCGCCTGACGCGCTTCGACCATGACGCGTACGACCGGTTCGGTACCCGATGCGCGCAACACGACACGGCCTTTGCCTTCGAGTTCTTTTTCCACTTCAGCCAATACGTCTTTCGAGGCTTCCTGCCATTTCTGACCTTTTTGGATGCGCACGTTGATCATGGTTTGCGGATACGGCTGCCAGTCGGCGCAAACGGTGGCAAGGTCTTGGTTCAGGATTTGCAGCGCCGCCAAAACTTGCAGCGCGGAGATGATGCCGTCGCCGGTGTTGTGTTTGTCCATGCACAAAATATGGCCGCTGGCCTCGCCGCCGATGAGCCAGCCGCGTTGGTTCAGTTGTTCCAACACATAGCGGTCGCCGACTTTGGCGCGGCAGAAATCGACGCCCTGCTCTTTCAGGGCAATTTCCATCGCCATATTGGTCATGACCGTACCGACCACGCCGCCGATATTGATGCCTTCGCGGGCGCGGGCTTTGGCGATGACGTAAATCAGGCTGTCGCCGTCGTACACTTTACCGTTGCGGTCGACCATCATCAGGCGGTCGCCGTCGCCGTCCAACGCGATGCCGTAGTCGGCTTCGTTTTGCAATACGGCAGCCTGCAAGGCTTTGGGATGGGTTGCGCCGCATTTTTCGTTGATGTTGTAGCCGTTGGGTTCGTCTCCGATGCTGACGACTTGCGCGCCGAGTTCGTGGAACACTTTGGGCGCAACGTCATAGCCTGCGCCATGCGCGGTATCGACCACCAATTTCAGGCCGCGCAAATCCAAATGGCTGGGGAAGGTGGATTTGCAGAATTCGATATAGCGGTCGTCCGCGCCGTTGATGCGGCGGGCGCGTCCGAGTCGGGCGGACGGCTGGGTTTTCATTTCCTCATCAATTTTGGCTTCGATTTCCAACTCGATTTCATCGCTCAGTTTCACGCCGCCTTCGGCAAAGAATTTGATGCCATTGTCGGAATACACATTGTGCGACGCGGAAATCATCACTCCGGCGGACAAACGCAGCGCACGGGTCAGATAAGCCACGCCCGGCGTAGGCAGCGGGCCGGTTTGGATGACGTTGACACCCGCGGCGGTAAAACCCGCCACCAGCGCGGCTTCGAGCATGTAGCCGGAAATACGCGTGTCTTTGCCGATAAGGACGGTCGGCTTCTGCCCGCCGTCATGCTGCACCAACACCTGCCCCGCCGCATAACCGAGTTTCAATACAAAATCGGGGGTAATCGGGAATTGACCGACTTCACCGCGCACGCCGTCCGTGCCGAAATATTTTTTTGCCATGAGTTTGCTCCGTGAGGATGTTTTTAGAATGGGGTTACCCGTAAATGTCATAACGGGCAGTATAGGGGGTTTTATGCAAAACTGTTGGGATTTATGTTTAGCGTCATTAGATTGCGCCTGAGCGGTATAGTTTCTTATTTTATCAAAATACGGAACAAGTTAACCGGATTAAACAAACAGGTCGTCTGAAACCGTCCAACTCGTTTTCAGACGACCTCTTTATCACCACTTCAGGAGCTGCCGACATTTCATTTTTCAGATGGTTTTTTGCTTCCCAAACAGAAGCTATTAAATGTAAATGCCGGTAATCCCTAAGGCGTCCCACACCTTCAACGCATCCGCCGTCGCCTTCACATCATGCACGCGCACGATTTGTGCACCGCGTGCCACGGAAGCCAGCGCCGCCGCCACGCTGCCGTGTACGCGCGCCGCTGCGTCCGCCTCGCCGGTCAGCTCGCCTATCATGCGTTTGCGCGACACACCGATCAGCAGCGGGAAACCCGTTTCCGCCATCAATTCGGGCAAGTGCTGCATCAGCGCGATATTGTGTTGCAGGTTTTTACCGAAACCGAAGCCCGGATCGAGCGCGATGCGTTGCGGAGCGATGCCTGCCGCGATACATTCCGCCGCCCTCTCTTTCAAATACCGCGCCACTTCGCCGACCACATCTTGATATTTCGGATTAATCTGCATGTTTTCGGGCAAACCCTGCATATGCATCAGGCAAATGCCCGTGTCCGCCTGACGCGCCAGCAATTCGACCGCTCCATCGTCGGTCAACGCCGCTATATCATTAATAATATCGACGCCGCCGAGCGCCAACGCTTTTTCCATAATCACCGTGCGGCGCGTGTCCAAACTGACTGGAACGCCCCACCCCGCCACTTCCGCCAATACAGGCGCAACCCGCGCCCATTCTTCTTCAGGCGAAACATAATCCGCACCCGGCCGCGTCGATTCGCCGCCGATGTCGAGAATGTCCGCGCCCTCCTTTAGAAGCTGTTCGGCATGCGCCAAGGCTGTTTGGGCGTTTTGTGAATACACGCCGCCGTCGGAAAAAGAATCGGGCGTCAGGTTGACGATACCCATGATTTTCGGTTTGTCCAAACCGATTTCAAACCTGCCTGCCTGCCAGATGCGCGTGGTCATGATGTTGTTCCGTAAAATAATGAAGACGAAATTATAGGTCGTCTGAAAACATCATGCAGCTTTCAGACGACCCCGTTTTACAAATCCTGCCGTTTAATGCCAAAATCAGGTTTACCGTCCTAATCCGCCTGACAAAGGAAACAGCCATGTACCGACACGTCGAATACTACCCTGGCGACCCGATTTTGAGTTTGGTCGAAACCTTCAAAAACGACCCGCGCCCTGAAAAAGTCAATTTGAGCATAGGCATTTATTTCGACGACAAAGGCAAAATGCCCGTGTTGGAATCCGTGAACCGTGCCGAAACCGCCCGCGCCGCTACGCCTGCACCGTCGCCCTATCTGCCGATGGAAGGCTTGAACACTTACCGCAGCGCGGTGCAGCATTTATTGTTCGGCAAAGACAACCCCGCGCTCGCGCAAGGACGCATCGTTACCGTACAGACTTTGGGCGGCTCGGGCGCGCTCAAAGTCGGGGCGGATTTCCTGCACCGCTGGTTCCCCGCAGCGCGCGCCTACGTCAGCGACCCGACTTGGGACAACCACCGCGGCATTTTTGAAAGCGCCGGTTTCGAGGTCGGCACTTATCCTTATTACGACCCCGCCACCGTCGGCGTGAAATTCGACGAAATGACCGCGTTTTTCAACACCCTGCCCGAACACAGCGTCTTAATCCTACACCCCTGCTGCCACAATCCGACCGGCGTGGATATGTCCGAACAGCAGTGGGACGAAGTGTTGCAAATCATCAAAACGCGCAAACTGATTCCGTTTATGGACATCGCCTATCAAGGCTTCGGCGGCGATTTGGACAGCGATGCCTACGCCATCCATAAGGCGGTGGAAATGGAATTGCCCTTGTTCGTCAGCAACTCCTTCTCGAAAAATCTGTCGCTCTACGGCGAGCGCGTCGGCGGTTTGAGCGTGGTTTGCCCGAATAAAGAAGAAGCGGAATTGGTGTTCGGACAGCTCAAATTCACCGTCCGCCGCATCTACTCCAGCCCGCCCGCACATGGCGCCTATATCGCCGCCGACGTGATGAACAGCCCAGAACTTTACGCCTTGTGGCAAAACGAAGTCTATGTCATGCGCGACCGCATCCGCGCCATGCGGCAGAAACTTTACGACGTCTTGACCGCGCAAATCCCCGACCGCGATTTCACTTATTTCATCAAACAGCGCGGCATGTTCAGCTACACGGGATTGAGCGTGGAACAAGTCCGCAAGCTGCGCGACAAATTTGCCGTTTACCTGCTGGATTCAGGCAGGATGTGCGTCGCCGGGCTGAATGCTTCGAATATCGCCTATGTTGCCGATGCGTTTGCCGAAGTGTTGAAATAAAGCGCAAAATGCAAAAGGTCGTCTGAAACCTGATGTAGTTTTATTTGAAGTAAGTCAAAAGGCCGCCTGAAAAATTTTCATCTTTCAGACGGCCTCTCTATAATTGGCGCACCCAACAGGGATCGAACCTGTGACCTCCAGCTTCGGAAACTGACACTCTTCCAACTGAGCTATGGGTGCGAAGAAGGCGTAAGATTAACGCAAATCCCGCCTGTTGGCAAAGCCTATTATGCAGGATGGCGCAAACAAAACAAATTTGAAGAAAAATCCCATAAAATAATCAATAACATACACAACCCACCCCTTAACAGGCGACAAAAAACTGCCGCCTTTGCGTATATTTTCCACAAGAGCGATTGGAAAGCCCCTGTGAATTCAGTATAATCCAGCAAAATATTGTTAACTGCGTTTAACACACCAAACTATAACTCAAAGCACAACCTAACCTAACGGCGAGGCCTACCAAATGAAACAACTCCGCGACTCCAAAGCCCAAGGCTCTGCATTGTTTACCCTTGTGAGCGGTATCGTTATTGCCATTGCAGTCATTTACTTCCTCATCAAATTGGCGGGCAGCGGCTCGTATGCAGACGTTGCCCAATCTTCCGAAACCGCTACCCAAACCCGCATCCAGCCCGTAGGACAGCTTACCTTGGGAGACGGCATTCCGGTAGGCGAACGCAAAGGCGATCAGATTTTCAACAAAATCTGTATCCAGTGTCACGGTGCAGACAAATCCGTCCCCAACGCGCCGAAAATCGAAAACAACGGCGAATGGGCTCCCCGTATCGCCCAAGGCTTCGACACCCTTTTCCAACACGCTTTGAACGGCTTTAACGCCATGCCTGCAAAAGGCGGCGCAGCCGATTTGACCGACCAAGAACTCAAACGCGTCATCACTTACATGGCGAACAAGAGCGGCGGTACCTTCCCTGATCCGGATGCCACAGCGCCTGCCGATCAAGCCGCTTCAGGCAATGCAGCCGCCTCCGCACCAGCCGCTGCCGGCTCTGCCCCCGCAGCCGATGCACCTAAAGCCGAAGACAAAGGCGCAGCTGCTCCTGCAGCTTCCGGCGCAGACGGTAAAAAAGTTTTCGAAGCAACCTGTCAGGCATGTCATGGCGGCGCAGTCCCCGGCATTCCAGGCATAGGTAAAAAAGACGAATGGGCTTCACGCATCAAACAAGGTAAAGAAACCCTGCACAAACACGCTCTCGAAGGCTTCAACGCCATGCCTGCAAAAGGTGGCAACGCTGGCCTGAGCGACGATGAAGTCAAAGCAGCGGTCGACTACATGGCAAACCAATCAGGCGCTAAATTCTGATTTGTTCAAAAAACGCCATATATCCCATCAAAAACGCACCTTTAAACAAGGTGCGTTTTTTTGCAGCCGTTCGCCATCCTAAAAGATATAGTGGATTAAATTTAAATCAGGACAAGGCGACGAAGCCGCAGACAGTA
>CAJZEA010000060.1:0-8493 GCA_915066515.1 uncultured Neisseria sp.
GAGAATCGTTCTCTTTGAGCTAAGGCGAGGCAACGCCGTACTGGTTTAAAGTTAAGCCACTATACAAGGCTATCCTTTTATTTTTAAACAAATTATTTCAAATCAGGCAGCATAGGCGGAGCGCAGCAGGTTTGAGCGCGGTCAAAGTCGTCAAAGGTCGTCTGAAAAAGATTTTGGACTTTTCAGACGACCTTTTTAAGAAAACAAATTTTCCGGGAACCAGCCCTTCAATCAACTTTATCAAGGTATTGATTCTTAAACCAACCGATGACAAGTTATCGTCTATTCAAAACAATTGGCGGGACTTCTTCCATTTATCGTAATACATAAAACCCATCTGATCGATTTTCCACTCTCCGCCTTCCAAAACCAGCGTATAGGTTTTCTTTTCCCCACTATCATCCAACACATCTATTTCATATTTTTTATCACTGATTTTCCTTTCGGCTGTAATGGTTTGGTTATATTCCGGTGGCATTCGAAAAGAAGGGGCTTCTTGTCTAGCTCGCTTTAAAGATAAAGCTTTTTTAGATAAAAATTGGTGGTGTATTTTTTTGATTTCGTCAGATCTTTTTTTGCTGTTTTCATCTTCATCAATTTCAAAAAAAGTACCTTCATCCAAACTTTTTTGAGTAAGCCCTCCCCAATACAATTCATAATCTTTCATTTTTTGAATGAACTCAGCTAATGTTTCATGCGCGGTTTTCATATTACGAATTTCCTTTAAAGTGTATTCCATTGCATTTTACTTATTTTCTATAAAAAGGTCGTCTGAAACGCTTATCCGTGTTTCAGACGACCTTTCGCTTTCAGGATTTAAAAAAACGGATTGTGCCGTTTTTCATGCCCGATGTCGGTCATTCTGCCGTGTCCCGCGATGACGCGGGTGTCTTCGGGCAGGACGAACAGTTTGGTGCGGATATTATGGATGAGATCGGCGTGGTTGCCGCGCGGGAAGTCGGTTCTGCCTATGGTTTCGTAAAACAATACGTCGCCTGCAATAAGCAGCCCTGCTTCGGCGCAGTAGAAAACGACGTGGCCGGGCGTGTGGCCGGGGATGTGCAGGACTTGGAAGGCGTGGCTGCCGACCTTGAGCGTTTCGCCTTCGGTCAGCCAGCGGGTCGGCTCGAATGCGGGGGAAACGGGAAAGCCGTATTGGGCGGTCGTTTCGGGCAGGGCTTGGAGCAGGAAATCGTCATCTGCATGAGGGCCGATGACGGGGACGGGGCGGTGTTCGCGCAATTCCACCACGCCGCCGGCATGGTCGAGGTGTCCGTGGGTCAGCCAAATGGCGGTCAGGGTGAGGTTTTTCGCGTCCAGCTCTTGCAGCAGGTAGGGAACGTCGCCGCCGACATCGGTCAGGACGGCTTCGCGGGTTTCGTCATCCCACAAAAGGGTACAGTTTTGGCGGAAGGGGGTAACGGCAATGATTTCGGCTTGAAGTGCCATGAGGCGGGATTCCTTGGGTAGTGGTTGGACGGGGGCTTGAACTTCGTTGAAATGATGTTTTCAGACGACCTTCGGTCTGTTTATGCGGTATCATTATTATATTTGAAATAATCACTCACATTATTGGAACGTTTATGAGAATTTCAATGCAGGGCATGATACCGATTTTTGCCGCTTTTTTCATCCAAACGGCGCTCGGCGCGGATTTGATGCTGGCGCAGGAATACAAAGATCAAGAGATTGCGGGCTGGGCGATGAGCGAGAAGCTCGACGGCGTGCGCGCGTATTGGGACGGGCGGCAACTGGTCAGCAGGCAGGGCTACGCGTTTACGCCGCCCAAAGGCTTTACCGCGCAGTTCCCGCCCTATCCGCTCGACGGCGAGCTGTATAGCGGGCGCGGGCAGTTTGAACAGATTTCCGCCGCCGTGCGCTCGTCTTCCGGCGATTGGCGCGGCATCCGCCTTCATGTTTTCGATGTACCCAAAGCGCAGGGCAACCTCTACCAACGCCTCGCAGTCGCAACGCAATGGCTGAAAACGCATCCGAACGCGCCCATCACCATCATCCCGCAAACCAAAGTGCGCGACCGGCAGCACGCGATGGACTTTTTAAAACAAATCGAAGCACAGGGCGGCGAAGGCGTGATGCTGCGCCAGCCCGAATCACGTTACAGCGGCGGCAGGAGCAGCCAATTACTCAAGCTGAAAAGCCAATACGACGACGAATGCACGGTAACGCGGCATTATGAAGGCAAAGGGCGCAACGCCGGACGGCTGGGCGCGGTCGGCTGCAAAAACCAACACGGCGAATTCCGCATCGGCAGCGGCTTCAAAGACAAAGACCGCGACAACCCGCCCAAAATCGGCGCGGTCATCACATATCGCTACCGCGGCTTCACACAAAAAGGCACACCGAAATTTGCCACGTTTGTTCGGGTCAGGACGGACAGGTAAGAGCGGATGGTCGAAAGGTCGTCTGAAAAACCGGATTTTCAGGTTTTCAGACGACCTTTTTATAAACATAGATGGATACTGAATCGGTTTTCTGCTTTGGGGGTGGGAGGGGAGGTTTCGGTATATATGGTGTACAATTTTTGTCTGATTGATTTTTAATGGATTGGTTTGATAGAGGGATAAATGATGGATGTTACTGATTTGATTCGTGCAGCTTCCCAATTATTTAATGAGAAAAAATACACTGAAGTGATTGAAAAGCTGCATCAAGCTTGGGATGCGATTACGGATAAAAGCACTCAGATTACAGAGCAAATTAGGATTCAATATGCTCTTGGTTGTTGTTATTACTACCAAGCTATAAAGACCAAAGATGCAAATGAAGCAGATAAACTGTTTAATAAAGCCATTAAACACTATCAAGAGTGGTTACAGTTTGAACAAGAGAATATTCAGGACCAAATCAATGTTCGATCTTGGATTGCCTCTTGCTATTACACACAGTTAGAGAGAACCAAGAATATAGGCAGAGCAGATGACTTATTTATAAAAGCCATTAAACATAATAAGAAGAGATGGAAACTTACCAAGCAACTGGATGAACAAGACCGTATTTGGGAACAAACCAGAGTCCTATCCTTGTCTGCTTGTTGTCATTTTCAACAAGCTATGAAAACCAAGGATACGGTCAATGCAAGCAAACTATTCAAGAAAGCTGCTGCATTTTTCAGACTTCAGCTATGGCTTGCCGGAAAATTAGAAAATGAACAAAATCGCATTCAGAAACAAATATTCGCTCGATTTGGGCTTTGTTGTTGTTATATAGAACGGGTTAAAAAAATTAAAACTACATTTGAAGCGGAAAAATTTGCTAAGTATCAGGCTAGCAAATATTTTTCTGCTGCCTATGATCAATTATCACAATTAAGTGATGAAGCAGAAAAAAAAGAATGGAAAAAAACAATCCGTCAAGGTTTAAGGGAGATTGATTACCTCAATAAGGATTGGCATTCTTATTTTGAGAAGAAAAAACAAGAAATACAGGAATTGCTTTTCAAAAACAAAATTTCACAACCGCAAGACGCCGTTTCAACCGTGTTAGCAGTTCTCCATATCACGCGGATAGAATTGGGTTCCATCCCGATGGCGCATTACACCTCGCCCCATGTATGCCATATATTATTCGGTATTAGCGGCAACGAAACCGCTAAGCCGATGCGGCTCGGCAGCTCCACCTATATGAACGACCCGTCCGAAGGCAAGGCATTGTTGGACTTGCTGAACCAACAGGATTTGGAGTTGGAAAACAAGGCGGATGGCGCGTCCCACAATGCTTTTTTTACCTGCTTCTCCAGCCGCGTCAACGACTTGAACCAGTTCCGCCTGTATGGCAAAGAAGGTGACGTAGAGGCTTCGGGCTGCTGCCTGGTGTTCAATAAAAACGGGGATTGGCTGAGAGAAACGGATGTTTCCGCTTCGTTCCACAACCCATCCCAGAAATCTGGTCAGGATTCAGACGACCTGCCAGAAGCCGGTATTTCAGATAATGGCTACGAAAAGCTGCCGCTTTATCAAGTTGCCTATATCGCGTACAAAGATGAATATATTGCGGAAAAGAAATGCGGGATATGGCTTTCCGCACCCAATAAGGCTTTCAACCTTCATCAAAATTTAGCAAAAGAAAATCTGGGTTCGTCCATTCGATTTACATTAGATGCAAATATCAGTCGGTTCGGTATCCGCCTGAAACCCGTCGGAAATGAAGAATGGCATCAGTTCCGCTTGGAAAAATTAAAAGAAGCGTTGGAAGAGCTTATCAGGTTTTTCGGAGACAAATCCGCCGTCAGCGACGACGATAAAGAAGCCTTGGAATACATCCGCTATCTGTTTAAAGACTTCGCCTTCCGCGACGAAGAAGAGTTCCGCCTGCTGGTCATCAAGCCAATCGATCCGAAGGAAATCGAATATTGCGAGAAGACCCAATCCGTCTATGTCCCTTACGCCGATATATGGAATCTGGCGGACGAGGTGATTTTGGGCACGAATTACGAAAAAACCGGCAATCACAAGGCGGAAGTGTTCCGCTATCAGATGAAAGAAAAATGCCCCGACGTCAAAGTCTCCCGCTCGACGCTGCCGATTAATCCGCCGAACAAGTAGGTTGGTTTGCGCGGTAATGCCAGCCGGCCGTAGGTCGGATACTTGTATCCGACAAAAACCCGCCATCTCAAAAGCCGTCGGATTCGAGAATCCGACCTACTGCAACTAAGCCAGTTCGGCGCATTCCTCCAACACCTGCCACGCGGGTTTTGCCTGAGAAAATGATTTTCCAAGCTCAAAAAACGGCAATACGGGTCAAAGCGGCGGCGGAATTTCAGACGACCTCAGCCAGCCGTAGGTCGGATACTTGTATCCGACAAAAACCTGCCATCCCAAAAACCGTCGGATTCGAGAATCCGACCTACTGAAACTAAGCCAGTTCGGCGCATTCCGCCAACGCCCGCCACGCGGGATTTGCCTGCGAAAAGGGTTTCCCCAGCTCAAAAACGACAATACGGGTTAAAGCGGCGGCGGGATTTCAGCCGTAGGTCGGATACTTGTATCCGACAAAAACCTACCATCTCAAAAGTCGTCGGATTCGAGAATCCGACCTACTGCAACTGATGGCTAGGCGGTGTATTGAAAGCGATGGCAAAACCCGCTTCTCTGTTTTCAGACGACCTCAGCCCGATTTGGGTTTATAATTTCCTTTTTCCCAACTGATTTCCCCGTTTACCATGATCGATTTAGAAACCAAACGCCTTGAAACCCAAGCCATGCTTGATAATGCCGAGCTTTTGTTCGACCAAGACCAATGCCGTGCCGCGCTGCAAAAAGTGGCGGACGAGATTACGCGCGACTTGGGGAACAAATATCCGCTCCTGCTGCCTGTGATGGGTGGGGCGGTGGTGTTTACTGGGCAGTTGCTGCCGCTGTTGCGCTTTCCGTTGGACTTTGATTATGTTCATGTTTCCCGTTACGGCGACAAGCTGGCGGGCGGCGCGTTCAACTGGAAACGGATGCCCGACCCGGAGCAGATTCGGGGGCGTCATGTAATCGTATTGGACGATATTTTGGATGAGGGCCACACGATGTCGGCGATTCAGTCCAAGCTCTTGGAAATGGGGGCGGCAAGCTGCCGTGCGGCTGTGTTTGCCAACAAGTTGATCGACAAGGAAAAACCGACCAAAGCGGATTATGTCGGGCTGGATGTTCCCAACCGCTACGTCTTCGGCTACGGTATGGATGCGGCGGGCTGCTGGCGCAATTTGGGCGAGATTTACGCGCTCAACCAAGGCTGATGCCGAGTTAAAAAAGGTCGTCTGAAACCTTTTCAGACGACCTTTGTGCCACCATATCGCGCTATGTAGCGGGTGAACGGACAATACTTTTGTCCACACCAGCCGAATAAAATCATCAGAGAACACATCATGATCAACCTTTTAATCATTACCCACGAGGCAGTAGGCGAAGCCTACCGCAGCCTGACCCATCATTTCTTCCCCACAGGAATGCCGGAAAACATCCGCATCCTCGGCGTGGAGCCTGATGAAGACCAAAACGACATTATCAACAATGCCATCGCCGCGCTGCAAGAGTTTCCTGAAAACCACGGTGTATTGATTATGACCGACATCTTCGGTGCGACGCCGTGCAACGCCGCCCGCAGGCTGGTTCGCGCGGGCAAATCCGCCATCCTGACCGGACTGAACGCGCCGATGATGATTAAAGCGACCCAATACTCGCCCATGGCGGAAGACCTCGCCGCCTTTACTGAAACGGTCAGGGAAGCCGCCGTCAAAGGCATTTTCGCCATCACCGCCGAACCGGAAGATTTGGTGTGCAAACAGCACGCCGAAGCCGTCTAACCCGACCGACACGTTTTCAGACGACCCCGCACACCCGAAAGCCGAACATGCAAAAACAACAAATCGAAATCATCAACAAACTCGGACTCCACGCCCGCGCTTCCAGCAAATTCACCCAAACCGCCTCTCAGTTTCAAAGCGAAGTCTGGGTAACGAAAAACGGAAGCCGCGTTAATGGCAAAAGCATCATGGGCTTAATGATGCTCGCCGCCGCCAAAGGCACAATCATCGAGCTGGAAACCGACGGCTTGGACGAAGCCGCCGCCATGAAGGCATTGACCGACTTAATCAACGACTACTTCGGCGAGGGCGAATAATGAGTATCGTGCTGCACGGTGTCGCCGCGGGCAAAGGCATCGCCATCGGACAAGCCCACCTGATTACGCGCGGAACGGCGGAAGTGCCGCAATACGACGTTTCAGACGACCTCATCGACGCCGAAGCCGCCCGTTTCGATGCCGCCATCAAAGCCACGCGCAAAGAGTTGGAACAGCTTCGCAGCGCGATTCCCGAAAACGCCCCGACTGAATTGGGCGCGTTTATTTCGCTGCACCTCATGCTGCTGACCGACGTAACCCTCTCGCGCGAACCCGTCGATATTTTGAAAGAACAAAAAATCAACGCCGAATGGGCGTTGAAACAGCAAAGCGACAAGCTCGCCGCCCAGTTCGACAACATCGAAGACGACTACCTGCGCGAACGCAAACAAGACATGCTGCAAGTCGTCCGCCGCATCCACAACAACCTCGTCGGCCAAAGCAACGACTTAAACCTCAACGAAGGCTTGTTTGAAGACACCATCCTGATCGCCCACGACCTCTCGCCCGCCGACACCGTCCTCTTTAAAGAGCAGCGCATCACCGCCTTTGTTACCGACGTCGGCGGCCCGACCAGCCACACCGCCATCCTCGGCCGCAGCCTCGACATCCCTTCCGTCATCGGGCTGCACAACGCCCGCAGGCTCATTACCGAAAACGAAACCGTCATTGTTGACGGCATCAACGGCGTCCTCATCATCGATCCGGACGAAGTCGTCCTCAACGAATACCGCCGCCTTGCCCGCGAATACCGCCTCCACAAGCGCGAACTCAACAAGCTCAAAAAAACCGCCGCCACCACCGCCGACGGCATCAACATCGAGCTGCTCGCCAATATCGAATCCGCCGAAGACATCAAAGCGCTACACAACTTCGGCGCAGACGGCGTCGGACTCTTCCGCAGCGAATTCCTCTATCTCAACCGCGACACCATGCCGTCTGAAGACGAGCAGTACGAAGTGTACAGCGCGATTGTGAAAAAAATGAAAGGCAAAAGCATCACCATCCGCACCGTCGATTTGGGCGTGGACAAAAACCCCCGCTGGTTCGGTCAAAATTCCACCCCCAACGGCAGCCTCAACCCCGCGCTCGGACTCACCGGCATCCGCCTGTGCCTCGCCGAACCGGTCATGTTCCGCACCCAAATGCGCGCCATCCTCCGTGCCGCCGTCCACGGCCCCGTGCGCATGATGTGGCCAATGATTACCTCCTTGTCCGAAGTGCGCCAATGCCTGATCCACCTCGACACCGCCCAACGCCAGCTCACCGAACGCGGCGAAACCTTCGGCACGGTCAGCGTCGGCTGCATGATTGAAATCCCGTCCGCCGCCATGACCGTCGGCAGCATCCTGAAACTGACCGACTTCATCTCCATCGGCACCAACGACCTGATCCAATACATCTTGTCGGTTGACCGCGGCGACGACAGCGTCAGCCACCTCTACCAGCCAGGCCACCCCGCCGTGTTGAAAACCATCCAGCACATCATCCGCACCGCCAACCGCATGGAAAAAAGCGTCTCCATATGCGGCGAAATGGCAGGCGACACCACCTACACGCGGATGCTGCTGGGCATGGGGCTGCGCCGATTCTCCATGAACCCCAACAATCTTCTGCCCGTCAAAAACATCATCCTGCACAGCAACACCGCCCTGCTCGAAACCGAAACCGCCAAAATCCTCCGCAGCGAAGACTCGGAAAAAACCGAAAAGCTGTTGAAATTACTCAACAGCGCGGAACACGAAGAAGAGCGGCCGGAAGAAGACAGCCCGATAGCGCAGGCGTAAACAAGGTTTCTATAGTGGATTAACTAAATCAGGACAAGGCAACGAAGCCGCAGACAGTACAGATAGTACGGAACCGATT
>CAJZEA010000061.1:0-8139 GCA_915066515.1 uncultured Neisseria sp.
CCGAGCAGGACGGCTTTGAACATGGACAACAGGGGATAGGTGGGACAGCCACGGTGGTCTCGAAGGTAACGGGTTCTTTGACGATTCAGATATTGCTCGATCGGTTGCCAATCAATCACCTGATCCAACTTCAACAGTGGGAAACGGTCGATGTGTTTGGAGATCATGGCTTGTGCGGTTTGCTGAAAGAAGGTGCTCATGGAAAATCCCCTAAATGTCTTGATGGGAATTTAGGGGAATTTTGCAAAGGTCTCAGGCCGTCCGAATCCAGTCCGGAGTCGGACGGCCTTTGTGTCGGGCTGCAATACTGCCTTAGTGTGCGCAGTGAGAAGGCTCGTTATTGGAAACGACTGCCTTGCCGGCGCACTATGCCGACTACATCCCCGCCAAATAGGGCGTTCACGTCCGTTTCGTCAAATACGTATTTAGTGTGGCAAAAGTCGCAATCGATTTGGATACTGCCTTGTTCGGCAACGATACCGCCAACTTCTTCTCCGCCTAACATAAGCAGCATATCGCTGACTTTGCCGTGTGAGCAGGTGCAGGCAAATTCGATAATTTCGGGATCGAAAACCCGCGGCGGGGTTTCATGATAGAGCCGATAGAGAACGTGTTGTGCGTCTAGGGCAGTTAGCTCTTTCGGTGTCAGCGTTTGGGTCAGTGTGCTGATGAGTTCCCATGATTCGGTGTCTAGTTCTTCTTCGGGCAGACGTTGTACCAGCAATCCTCCGCTGACATGATCTGAAGCGGCGAGAACGATGTGGGTATCGAGTTGCTCGGAACGTTTGATATAGTTCATGAGCATTTGGGCGATATTGTCGCCTTCAAGCGGGACAACGCCTTGCCAAGGTTCGGCATCTTTGGGTTGATGTGTGAGTACGAAAACGCTGTTGCTGCCCAAAAGGTCGGTCAGGCTTTCGTCATCATGGATGTCGGCGGTTTCATCCCAGCGGGCGGTAGCGCGAACGGTGTTGTCTGATGTGGCTTCGACCACAAGCATTTTCAGACGACCTTGTCCTTGTACTTGGACAATGAGCGTGCCTTCGTTTTTAAGGTTGCTGGAGAGAAGCGCACCTGCAGCGAGGAGTTCGCCTAATGCCCGGCGGATGGCGGCAGGGTAGTGTTTTTGTCCGGCGATGTGTTCCCACACGTTTTCAAGGCGGACGTGCAGACCGCGCACAGGCATATCGTCAAAGATGAAACGCGTGCGGATATCGGCGTGGTTGATGTCGGTTTGCGGCATAAATTCCTCTGTTTTTCTGAATGATGGGTTGACGGCTATATGGTTGCGCTTGCAGAGAAATCAAGGGACTTTATAATCTGTCTTGCGTTCTTAACCTTTTGCTTTTAATCGCCATGTTCTACCTCTACCAATCCAACCGCCTCGAATCGCTAGCCGCCCTGTTTGCCGAAATCCAAAGGGTCAGGCCGCTTGAGTCTGCTTTGGCGGCGGAACAGATTGTGGTGCAGAGTCAGGGGATGCGGCGTTATTTGAGCGTGTATCTGGCGCGCGAACTGGGGGTGGCGGCGAATTTGCAATTCAGCCTGCCGGCGGGTTTGACGTGGCAGTTGATGCAGAAGCTGATTCCCGATATTCCCGCGCTCAGTCCGTTTTCGCCGGAAGTGATGCGTTGGCGGCTTTTGGATTTGTTCCGCAGCGAGCGTTTTCAGACGACCTCTGAATTTGAAAAAGTCCGTTCTGTCTTGCAAAGCTATTTGGGCAGCGGCGAGTCGGCGGATTATCAGTTGGCGGGGCAGTTGGCGGATATTTTCGACCAGTATCTGGTGTACCGACCGCAGTGGATTGATGCCTGGCAGGAAGGCAAACTTCTGGGACTGGGCGAGGACGAGGTCTGGCAGGCGCAGCTTTGGCGCTATTTGGACGACGGCAACCAATCCGCGCCGCACCGTGTGGCGCTGTGGGAAAAGCTGCTGTCGTCTTTGGATAAGGCGCACCTGCCCGAGCGGTTTTTCGTGTTCGGCATTTCGACGATGGCGCCGATGTATTTGCAGCTTTTGCAGAAAATTTCGGAACATTGCGATGTGTTTGTGTTCGCGCTCAATCCGAGCGGCCAGTATTGGGGCAATGTGATTGAGGCGGCGCAGCTTTTGAAGGGTGGCGACGATGCGGATTTGTCGCAAACGGGGCATCCGCTCTTGGCGTCGCTGGGCAAGCAGGGGCGTGATTTTTTTGATTTTCTGACGGAAATCGGCTTGGAGGAGCAGCCTGTTTTTGAAGAAGTTTCAGACGACACGCTGCTGCACTGCCTGCAAAACGATATTCAAAACCTGCGGATGCCGTACCACGGGCAGGCTACGCACTCTGAACACAGCCGCGCGGATTTGCTGGATGACGGCTCCGTCCGTATCGTGTCGGCACACAGCCCCCTGCGAGAATTGCAAATTTTGAAAGACAAGCTGTTGCGGATTCTGCACGAACATCCTGACTGGCAACCGCACGATATTGCCGTTTTGACGCCGAACATCGAACCGTACAGCCCGTTTATCGAAGCGGTGTTCAGGCAGGCGCAGGGCGGGGCGCAGGCTTTGCCGTATTCGGTGTCGGACGTGAAACTCAGCTGCCGCCAGCCGCTGCTTTACGCGCTGGAGCAGACGCTGGATTTGCTGGAAAGCCGGTTTGAAGTCGATAAAGTGCTGCCGCTGTTGGAAAGCGGTTTGGTGCTGCGCCGTTTCGGGCTGACGGCGGACGATTTGCCGCTGCTGCACGACACCATTGCCGAATTGAACGTGCATTGGGGTTTGGACGGAACGATGCGCGGCGCGGCGGACAATCTGTTTACCTGGCAGCAGGCGTTGGAACGCATCGTGTTGGGTTGGATGCTGCCCGACGACGGCAGCCCGCTCTGGCAAAACGTCAGCGCGTGGCACGGCGATGTCAACCGCCTTGATGTGTTCGGCCGCTTTGCCGCCTTCATCCGCACGCTGTCGCGCCTCGCCGCCGAGTGGCGCAAACCCGCAGCGGCGGCGGAATGGACGGAACGTTGCCGCGATTTGGTGCAGTCGTTGTTCCTACCCGACGCCGACGACCAATACGCCTTGCAGCAGTTCGAGCAGGCGTTGGCAAAATGGCAGGAAGAAACCGCGTTGGCAGGCTTTAGCGGCACTTTGCCGCAACATACGGTCATCCGCCACATCCGCCGCTTCTTAGGCAGCGAAAGCCAAGCGGGCTTCCTGCGCGGCGGCATCACCTTTTGCAGCATGGTGCCGATGCGGAGCCTGCCGTTCAAAGTTATCTGCCTGTTGGGGCTGAACGACGGCGATTTCCCGCGCAACACCAAAGCCGCCGTATTCGACCTGATTGCCAAACACCCGCAAAAAGGCGACCGCGCCCGCCGCGACGACGACCGCTACCTCTTCCTCGAAGCCATCATCAGTGCGCGCAACATCCTTTATCTCTCCTACGTCGGCCGCAGCATCCGCAACGACGACGAACTCGCCCCGTCCGCCCTTGTCAGCGAACTCATCGACACCATCGCCGCCATGACCGGACGGCGCAGCAAAGAGCTGGCGGAACACTGGGTCGAACAACATCCCCTGCAACCGTTCTCCCACCGCTATTTTATCGCAGACAGAATTTCAGACGACCTCTTCAGCACGCGGCAGGACTACGCCGAAGCCCTCAACCGCCCGCGCGAACAGGCGCGCCCGTTTTTCAGCGAAGCCCTCGAAGAAAACAGCCCCGCCCCGACCGTTTGGCAGGACGACTTCATCCGCTTCTGGAAAAATCCCGTCAAAGCATGGCTGCAACAAACCTTGGGCTGGCGCGAACCCTACCGCGACGAAGCATGGGAATCCGCCGAACCCTTCGAGCCGCAACGCGCCGACAAAATCGCCGCCGCCTACCTCGACGCCCGCCGCCACAACCAAGACTTTCAAGAAACCGCCGTCCGCCTCGACGCCGAAAGCCTGTTGCCCGCCGGTGAACTGGGTAAATTGTGGCAGCAGAATTTCCAAGCCGCCGCCAAACGCATCGACAGCGCATTGCTGCAAAGCCCCAAACTGCCGCCCTTCGCCTACGAAATCCCGTTCGACGGGCAAACCCTGCAAGGCAGCCTCGGCAACCTTTACCAATGCGGCCAAGTGTTCTACCTCGACCGCAAACCCAACGCCCCACAACGCATCGCCCTCTTGCTCGAACATTTAATTTTTTGTGCGGTAGGGGCGGCGGTAGGGTCGTCTGAAACCGAAACCCGCCAAACCCATATTGTTCAGCCTGAAGAAACAACGCTTTATCCCGAGATCCCCAGCAGCCATGCGCAAGAAATGCTGCAAAAATGGCTGACGTTCTTCAACCTCGGACAAACGCGCCCGCTGCCTTTCTTCGCCAAAACCAGCCTCGCCGCCGCCGAAGCCTACGGCAAAAAACAGAGCTGGGAAGATGCACTGAACAAAGCCAAGGAAAGCTATCACGGCAACAAAGTCAGCAAAGGGCAAAAAGACTATACCGAAGTCGCTTTAGTGTTTGGCAACGAAGACACCGAGCCGGTGGAAGGAGCGTTGTTCCAAAGCTTGGTGGAAGAGCTGTTGATACCGCTGTTGGAAGCGGTCAAGGAGGAATCGTCCGATGCGGCATAGAAGCCGCAAATCGGAAGAGGTCGTCTGAAAACGCAAACGGAGCAAATCATGTTGAAACATTTCATTGCGATTGCTGTCGCCGTTTTATTGAGTCAAACGGCGTACAGCCAAACCAAACCGAGACCAGCCATGTACACCGACTACACTGCCATCGTTGAAGACAAATGCGCCATCGCGGCGGATGGCGGCAGCATGATGCTTACCGTGCGCAATGCGGCTGGTAAGGAAACGGTTTTCTTTATCAACCGTGGTTTTGATGTCAAAAATACGCCTAAGTACAACCAAGTCCGTGATGATAAAGGACATAAACTGAGCGACAGCGAGAAACAGCAGTTGTTTGCACATCTGAAGACTTTAAAAACAAGATGTCGCAGCAAGGACTGCGCCGAGTTTGTGGATTCGTTCGTCAGGTAAGCCGCATATTGTTTCGGATGGTATTTCTTGTTTTCAGACGACCTTTGATTGAAGGGCTTGTTTGATAAAAGGAACCCGATTTCAGGAACGCGGATTGATATGGCGCGCCATTTCCAACGCGGTGGCAACGGCGGTCATGAGGCTGCCTGAGTCTGCTTTGCCCGTTCCGGCAAGGTCGAGGGCGGTGCCGTGATCGACCGAAGTGCGGATAAAGGGCAGTCCGAGTGTGACGTTGACGCCTTGACCGAAGCCCGCGTATTTGAGCGTGGGCAGCCCTTGGTCGTGATACATCGCTAAAACGGCATCGGCGTCTTTGAGTAAAAAGGGCTGGAACACCGTATCGGCGGGATAGGGGCCGCGTGCGTCTATGCCTTCGCTTTGCAGCTGCTTGAGCGCGGGGATGATGATGTCGATTTCTTCATGGCCGAGATGGCCGTTTTCGCCTGCGTGCGGATTCAGTCCGGTCACTAGGATGCGGGGGCGGGCGATGCCGAATTTGTCGCGCAGGTCGGCATAAAGGATGCGGGTCACGGATTCGACCAGCGGGCGGGTAATGGCGGCGGCGATGTCTTTGAGCGGAAGGTGGGTAGTGACGAGCGCCACCCGCAATCCGCCGCCCGCGAGCATCATGACGACTTGTTCGGTTTGGCTTTTTTCGGCGAGGTATTCGGTGTGGCCGCTGAAGAAATGATCGCTGGCGTGTCCGTCGTTGATGACGCCTTTGTGCAGCGGCGCAGTAACCATGCCGTCAAAGAGGTCGTCTGAAATGCCTTGATAGGCAGTGTCCAGCAGTTTGAGGACGTAGGCGGCATTGGCGGGATTGAGTTTGCCCGCTTGGCAGGGCGCGGCTAAGGGGATGTGCAACACTTCCAATATGCCGCGTTCGGGCTTGCCGCCCTGCGGGTCGAAATCTTGCAGGGTGATGGTTTTGCCTAATTGTTCGGCACGGCTTTGCAGCAGATTTTTGTCGCCCAACACGATGCAGCGGCACGGCAAATCGGCAAACGCCAAATCCAAGCAGATATCGGGGCCGATGCCGGCAGGTTCGCCCGAAGTCACGGCTAAAACAGGTAAAGTCATGCGGATTCCTTATGGAATGAATCTGTTGCAGGAAAATGAAAACAGCGTTGTACGGTATTGATTGAGGTCGTCTGAAAATTTTTCAGACGACCTTTAGCTTATGCCCGCATCAGGCTGCGGTAGGCATTTTGTTTCAAAACAAGCACCAGCCAGCCGAGTGCGAATGCGGTCGGGTAAAACCACAACATCCGATTTCCGCCGAGCGGCAGGATAAGCGTCAGCATACATGCCAGTACGCCGAAACCCAAAGGTGTCCAAATATCATCCCGTTCGGCATAGTCGGCACACCGCTGCGGCAGCGTCAGCATCCAAACCAGTGCGGAGGCGAATGAAGCGGCCGCCCTGGTAGGAAAGGATGCGTTGGGTGAACAAGGTGCCAGCAGGAGTTGCGCCTGTTTTTTCGACAGATGGGGATGGAACGACCGCAGATACAGATTGGCGTTGAACCACAACAATATCATCAAAGCCGTCAGGATAAGCAATACCGAGTTGCCCGCCGTTTGCTCCAAGTGTTTGTTTATCACATTGATTATCGGCAACATGGACATCAAGGACAGATTGACCGTCAGACCGCCGACAATACTCCGTTCGCTTTTGATGTAGGAGAAAAAGGTACACCATGAATATATCCATGCGAGTACGGTCAGCAGGAAGAACATTACCGAACCGTTCGGGGTCAGGCACACGGCGGTCATCACGACAGGCAATACGAAAGCGCGTACAATCGCCGCTTTTTTAAACACAAAAGTCGCCGTGAAGAGTTTGTAGAGAGATGGCAGCCATGTGAAAAATATGCTTCGGCAGACATTGACCAAGAAACACAAGAGCGCCAGCGTGAAGGAGGAGACGAGGGCCAACGAATAATACGCCTCGATATAGGCGGATAAAGCGTCATCGGCTGCCGCTGTAAACATGGCGACGAATATCGCCACAATCGGCAGCACAATCCGCATCTGCCGCCATGATTGCGCTTTCTGTAAAACAGACGTCAGTTTCGTCTTGCGCCTCATCAGCGCCGTGCGTACGGATAGCGATATTTCTTCCTGTAAAGCCGTATTCAGGAAAAACGCATTCACCGTTGCCCGCATATCGCGCCCTTGTTCGGTCAGACGGTTCAAGCTGTTCAAGAGCGGGAATTTGCCATTGGCGTTGTCAGATAAAACTTCCGCCGCATTGATGCAGTCATAAACCCACTCCAGCTCGTCCGTGCTCATACGGTGGAGAACTTCGCGGCTCTCGTGCCAGCGGAAATAAGACGCCCATTGCGCCCATACGATGATATTCGAAATATACCGATCGCGCAGAAAATCCAAAAAATCCCAAGCAATATATTCCGATTCGCCCAAAGGCAGCCGGTCCAATAAAGCGCGGATGTCGGGCCAGGAGCGTTCCAACGCCTCACTTTTCCCTTCATCTTGAATGCGTCCGATTTCCGCCAAAATATAATCCGCATCTACGCCATCGTGTCCATTGTATGAATAAGCCTCGGCAGTTGCGCCGCTATATCCGTAGGGGGCGTCTGAAACATCAGTTTCTTCAATATGGTCTGTTTCTGCGTCTTTCCATGTATCGTGCGGATAGGCTTGGGTCGACTCATATGCCGCCGCCCCGTCAACATATTCAGTCTGTGCTTCATCAAGGTCGTCTGAAACATCCGCCTCATCGTTATCGGCATGATCCCAAGACCAATCGTCTGCGTCCTCTTCCTCGTCGATGTAGGGCGCACGCGCCAAAGCCTCATCAAATGCCTCGCGCAGCCGCTGATATCCCTCCGCGTCATCGTCCGGACGCGTCGATTTCAACAGCTTCGCATAAGCGCGCCTGATGGCACGTTCGTCACCGGTAGGCGCAATGTGCAGAATTTCCCAGCAATCCATAGATTTCCTTGTTGTGGTATGAGCCGCGGCAAGTCGTAAAGTATACAGCCTGGTTTGGTTCAAATTCAAAGGAAACGATACCGATATCGGCAGAACACAACGCCACTTGCCTTCAAAATATAGTGGATTAACTTTAAACCGGTACGGCGTTGCCTCGCCTTAGCTCAAAGAG
>CAJZEA010000062.1:0-8025 GCA_915066515.1 uncultured Neisseria sp.
CTTTTTCTTCATCGGTTTGCGGGTCGGCGGGATAGTCGGGGACGGCAAAGCCTTTGGCCTGCAATTCTTTAATTGCGGCGGTCAGTTGCGGTACGGACGCACTGATGTTCGGCAGTTTGATCACGTTGGCGTCGGGTTTTTTCACCAGTTCGCCCAACTCGGCAAGCGCATCGGGTACGCGCTGCGCTTCGGTCAGATATTCGGGGAACGCCGCCAGAATGCGGCCGGACAGGGAAATGTCGCTGGTTTTGACTTCGATACCGGCATGGCGGGTAAACGCCTGCACAATCGGCAGCAGGGATTGGGTCGCCAGCGCGGGGGCTTCGTCGGTATAGGTGTAGATAATGGTGGCTTTGCTAGTCATGGGATATTCTCTTGTAGGTTAGGTTTTTCTTTTCGAATGCGGCACAAAAGCGCGCTGCGTGGCTATTATGGCATATTTCGGCAGGCTTGGGATATGGTTTTAATATGTTATCAAGCGGCTTGTAAAAAGGTCGTCTGAAACGGCTGCGATAGCGTTTTCAGACGACCTTTTGGGGGGATTATAGGGAATATTTTTTCTTTAATGCACGGACGGCTTTCAACATTTCTGCATTGCTTCTCTTAATTTCTTCCTGAACTTTATTTTGTTTTTCTCGAAAAGCCATTACACCCAATCGGTTTATTTCAGGGTCTTTTTCTCCTTCACCCATCAAGGTTTTTTGATGTTTTATCAAATATTCTAAAACCTTACTTGTCAATATGTTGATTTTGACCCTCCGGTTGACCAGTGCTTTAATTTCAGAATCGCGGAAATCAGCATCCAAAAATCTTCCGGTAATTTTTTTCCACTCATCATCCAGCTTTTTTGCAGCTTCAAAAAATTCTGGGGAATGCGTCGAATTTTCTCCAGCTCGATTAAATTCATCTTGTGCCGCCATCAATTTCGAATGAGACTGTAAAACGATTTCGAAAAATTTAACCAAATCCGCCCGCCCGTGTGGCGATTTTACATTTGAAATAGGAATCGGCTCCAGCAGTTTAGGATCAGGTTCGGGAAAGTCGTTGATCATTTTGGCATACCCGGTAGGCAGCATGACCTTGCCTTTGGAAGTCTGCACCGCGACGCGTTTTCCTGCAACAGGTTTGGCAGCGGCGCTTACGCAGGCGGTCAATGCGAATGCGGTCAGCAACACTGAAACGAAGCGGATGAAAGCAGTCATAAAGCTCCTTAAATATTGCGTTGATAATCTGTTAGTCCGACGGTGGTAAAAAAGGTTTCTTATTTTCAGACGACTTTGGAGAGGGAATCCAATTAGGGTATTGATATAGCAAACTTAAAAATATTTTTATGAATAACGCCCCAAATCTGCTTAAACTCTCTTCAAATATCACAGATTAACCTACAGACTGCTGATAATTTATTTATTAGAAAAGGCCACAAATTTTCCATTAGGATAGGAACCTTCATATCCACATGGAAAACCATTATTGAGATAAATTAGCCTCATTTTTTCAATAAATGGAGATGTTTTATTATGGGCAACGCATAATAAAAGTTTTAGCATATCTCCCTCCATATTATTAAAAAGGAGGGAGATTTCCGTACCAGCATCATAACCAACTTTTTTGGTTGCGCCACAAAAGTCCTTTGAATAATTTAATTCTTCTTCCAAAAAATGATTAATTTTGGATAGTATGTTGCTATTTTCGTAAATATTTAAATTGACTATCTGGTTTTCCCATAAAGATTGCCAATCTTGAAAAAATTCTTCTGAATCATCAGTTGCAAAATAAGTAGCTAAATCACCATCATGGATTATCTTAATTTGATCATCTTTTATGTTAAAAGGTGAAGCGTAGAATTTTTCATTCTTTAAGAATTGAATTAATTCATCATGTTCAATATCTTTAATATTCCACATATATCCTATACCTTGTCAGAATTCTAAAATCAATTACTACTTTTTTAGGTTGCGCTTATGGAGGAGATGTCCGATAAACAGCTAAGAAGATATTATCGGATATAGATTCCAACCTACGGTTTCTCATAAAAAAGGTCGTCTGAAAATAAAATTTCAGACGACCTTTCAAACATATAACCCGATTAACCCAGATCAAACGCTTTATGCAGGACGCGGGTGGCGAGTTCCATGTATTTCTCGTCAATCAAGACGGAAACTTTGATTTCTGAGGTGGAAATCATTTGGATGTTGATGCCTTCTTCGGCGAGGGTGCGGAAGATTTTGGCGGCAACGCCGACGTGCGAACGCATGCCCAAGCCGACTGCGGAGACTTTGCACACGGTGTCGTCGCCGTCGATGGCGGCTGCGCCGATGCTGTCTTGCAGTTTGGTCAGGATTTCGATGGTTTGTTTGTACTCGCCGCGCGGTACGGTGAAGGAGAAATCGGTAGTGCCTTCGCTGCCGACATTTTGGATGATCATGTCGACTTCGATGTTGGCATCGGCAACCGCGCCTAAAATCTGATAGGCGACGCCGGGTTTGTCGGGTACGCCACGCACGTTGATGCGGGCTTGGTTTTTATCGAATGCGATACCGGTTACGGCAGCTCTTTCCATGTTGTCGTCCTCTTCAAAGGTAATTAAGGTGCCGTTGCCGCCGTCTTGCAGGCTGCTCAGTACGCGCAGGCGCACTTTGTATTTTCCGGCGAATTCTACTGAACGGATTTGCAAAACTTTCGAACCGAGGCTTGCCAGTTCGATCATTTCTTCAAATGTAACCGTATCCATGCGGCGCGCTTCAGGCACGACGCGGGGGTCGGTGGTGTAAACGCCGTCTACGTCGGTATAGATTTGGCATTCGTCCGCTTTGAGGGCTGCGGCGAGTGCAACGGCGGAAGTGTCGGAACCGCCGCGTCCGAGCGTGGAAATATCGCCTTCGCTGCTGATGCCTTGGAAGCCGGCGACGATGACGACTTTGCCCTCGGCGAGATCGGCGCGCATTTTTTCGTCATCGATGCTTTCGATGCGGGCTTTGGTGTGGGAAGTATCGGTTTTGAGGGCGACCTGCCAGCCGGTGTAGCTTTTGGCATCCACGCCGATGTCTTTCAATGCCATTGCCAAAAGGCCGATGGTCACTTGCTCGCCGGTGGACAAGACTACGTCCAGCTCGCGCGGATCGGGATGCTCCTGCATTTCGTGCGCCAGCGCAACCAGGCGGTTGGTTTCGCCGCTCATGGCGGATACGACGACAACGATGTCGTGTCCTTCGGCGCGGGCTTTGGCGACACGTTTGGCTACGTTTTTAATGCGTTCGGGCGAGCCTACTGATGTGCCGCCGTATTTATGTACGATTAACGCCATGTTTCGTGCTTTCTTGAGGGGAGTTGGTCGGGCAGTATGGTCTGCTGGAAAAGGGCTTATTATTACTATTTTTTACATGAAATTCAAGGCTGGGACGGGAATAATCGAATTTTCTACCGGAATCGGAGAATAAAGGCGTTGGAGTGTGATTCATGGCAAAAGGTCGTCTGAAAACCGAGGGGATGGTTTTCAGACGACCTTTTGTTTCAGTTGGGCAATGAAACCGAGTCAGGAACAATGGATTGACGGGTTGATTGGTTTGGAGAGTATGGCTTGCCGTCAAGCGGTGCGGTGTTTTTTGCCGCGTATCCATTTGGTCAATATGCCGCCTTCGCTGCCGAAGATGACGGACAGGGTGTATAAGACGCCGCAACACAAAATAATGGCGGGACCCGACGGTATTTCGACGTGATACGAAAACAGCAGGCCCGCAAAGCCGCAGAAGAGTGCCAGCAAGACTGACAATAAAATCAACATCCCCATATTTTTTGCCCACAAGCGGGCGGTAATGGCGGGCAACATCATCAGCCCGACCGACATCAGCGTGCCGAGTGCTTGAAAGCCGGCAACCAAGTTCATAACCACCAACACCAGAAACACGACATGCCAAAAGCCGCCTTTCCCGCCAACGGCTTTTAGGAACAGAGGGTCTATGCTTTCCAAGACTAAGGGGCGGTAGATGATTGCCAAAGCGGTGATCGTTATGTTGGCGGCGATGGCAATCAGTTGTAATGCAGGGATGTCCACTGCCAAGACGGAACCGAACAGCAAATGCAGTAAATCTACGCTGCCGTCCTTTTGTTTGCTGACCAAGATGACGCCGATTGCCAGACTGCTCAAATAAAATGCGGCAAAGTTGGCATCCTCTTTCAAAGTGGTAAAACGGCTGACCAATCCTGCCAAAAGGGCCATCAGCATGCCGGCAACAAAGCCGCCTATGCTCATTGCCGGCAGGCTCAAACCGGCGAAAATATAACCTATCGCGGCGCCGGGCAAAACGGCATGACTTAATGCGTCTCCGACCAGGCTCATACGGCGCATCACGAGGAAGACGCCGACAGGTGCGGCACTGAGTGCCAGACAGAATATCGATGCCAGCGCATAACGCATGAAATCGAACTCTGCGAACGGAGAAATCAGTAAATCGTAAAAATTCATGGTGTTTGCCGTTTGGGTTTGAAAATAATCGATGCAGGCGCATTATCCTGATTCTGCCGCATAAGGGCAAATGGGATAACCGCCTGCAATCGTTTTCAGACGACCTTAAAAGGTTGCGGCTTCTGCCAAGATTTTACCTGCCAAGTCTTTGGGCGACAGGTTGGGTTCGCCTTGCAGCGGCCATTCGATGCCGACGGTCGGGTCGTTCCAAATCAGCGAATGTTCGGCTTTCGGGTTGTAATAGTCCGTGCATTTGTAAACGAATTCGGCTTCATCGCTCAAAACGTAAAAGCCGTGTGCGAAACCTTCGGGTACCCAAAGCTGGCGTTTGTTTTCAGCCGACAGGATTTCGCCCGCCCATTTGCCGAAAGTCGGCGAACCTTTGCGCATATCGACGGCAACGTCGAACACTTCGCCGACAACGACACGGACGAGTTTGCCTTGCGTGTTTTCGGTTTGGTAATGCAGGCCGCGTAATACGCCTTTGCCTGATTTGGAATGGTTTTCCTGCACGAAGGTGCGGTCGCAGACGTTGGCCTTAAACCATTCGTCGCGGAAGGTTTCCATAAAGAAGCCGCGCGCGTCGCCGAAGACTTGCGGTTCTAAAAGTTTGACTTCGGGAATGGTGGTATCAATGATTTTCATATTTTCAATTCCACTTGAACGAATCAAGAAAACTACGCTTGATACTGTGAATACAATAGATTTGAGCTTAGCGGTTTATACCCGCCAACAAGCGTAACAGGTATTGACCGTATTGGTTTTTTGCCATCGGGCGGGCGAGTTCTTCCAGACGCTCGTCTGAAAGCCAGCCGTTGCGCCAAGCGATTTCTTCGAGACAGGCGACTTGCAGGTCTTGGATGTTTTGCACGGTTTGGACGAATGAGGCGGCTTCGTGCAGACTTTCGTGCGTACCGGTGTCCAACCATGCAAAGCCGCGTCCTAAAAGCTGGACGGACAATGAACCGTCGTCAAGATACATTTGGTTGAGCGTGCTGATTTCGAGTTCGCCGCGCGCGGACGGTTTGACTTGTTTGGCAAATTCTACGACGCGGTTGTCGTAGAAATATAAGCCTGTTACCGCCCAGTCGGATTTGGGCTGTTTCGGTTTTTCTTCGATGGATAAGGCATTGAAGTTTTCGTCAAATTCGACGACGCCGAAACGTTCGGGGTCTTTGACTTGGTAGCCGAACACGGTGGCGCCGTGTTTTTTGGAGGCAGCTTGTTTCAGGGTTTGGGTAAACGATTGGCCGTAGAAAATATTGTCGCCTAAAACCAAGCAGACGTTGTCGTTGCCGATAAACTCTTCGCCGATGATGAATGCTTGCGCCAAGCCGTCGGGGCTGGGTTGTTCGGCGTAGCTGATGGAGATGCCGAAATCGCTGCCGTCGCCGAGCAGTCGTCTGAAAGAGGGATTGTCTTCGGGGGTGGTAATGACCAAGATTTCGCGTATTCTCGCCAGCATCAATACGGACAGGGGATAGTAGATCATGGGTTTGTCGTACACGGGCAGGAGCTGTTTGGATACGCCGCGCGTGATGGGGTAGAGGCGCGTGCCGCTGCCGCCGGCAAGGATGATGCCTTTCATGGGGGTCCTTTGTTGGTCTGATTGTTGAAATCAGCAAAATGTGTGAAATGGATTTTAAGGTCGTCTGAAAACATAGTTTGTGCATGGCTAATGTTTTCAGACGACCTTTGGTTTTAAAGAGGCTTGCCGTTTACCATACCAAAGAAGCTTTTGATATCGAAGTAAACGGAACGGATGTCGCCTGCTTCATTTTGCACATCAATACGGTCATAGACGCCGCCGTTTTGCTGCAACAGGGCTTGTCCGACTTTGCGGTATCCCGGCATATTTTCTGCAATCCAGCGGTTTTCGGCGCCAATGCCGCGCATAGTGTCGTCTTCAATGATGACAACTGCCCGCTCAATAGTGCTGCCATCGGCTTTTGTCATCTTTTTAACAGTCGTTTGTGCGGCATGATGTCGCGTTTCTTTTGCCAGAACTGGCATAGAGACGAACAAGGCTGAGGTCAAAGTTGCCGATAAGACTATGCGGGACAGAGAATGCATGGAAATACCTTTTTCGATGATGCCTGTTGTTTGCAATGTAGGGCAGGTATGGTTTAAAGCTTGCCCAGACGTTCCAGACGGTAGCTGCCGTTCAATACATTTTGCCACCAGGTTTTGTTGTTCAAATACCATTGCACCGTTTTGCGGATGCCGGATTCGAACGTTTCCTGCGGTTTCCAGCCCAGTTCCCTGCCGATTTTGGCGGCGTCGATGGCGTAGCGTACGTCATGGCCGGGGCGGTCTTGCACGAAGGTAATCAAGTCTTCGTAGCGCGCCACGCCGGCAGGTTTTTCAGGAACGAGTTCTTCCAATAGGGCGCAGATGGTTTTGACCACCTCGATATTGGCTTTTTCATTGTGCCCGCCGATATTGTAGGTTTCGCCGACAACGCCTTCGGTAACAACCTGATACAGCGCGCGGGCGTGGTCTTCGACAAACAGCCAGTCGCGGATTTGCATTCCATCTCCGTACACGGGCAGTGGTTTGCCGTCGAGCGCGTTCAGAATCATCAATGGAATGAGTTTTTCAGGGAAGTGGTACGGACCGTAGTTGTTCGAACAGTTGGTTACGATGGTCGGCAGGCCGTAAGTGCGCAGCCATGCACGCACGAGATGGTCGCTGGAAGCCTTGGAAGCGGAATAGGGGCTGGACGGGGCGTAGGGCGTGGTTTCGGTAAACAAATCGTCCGTGCCGTGCAAATCACCATAGACTTCGTCGGTGGAAATATGGTGGAAACGGAAAGTTTCACGTTTTTCAGACGACATTTGCTGCCAGTAGGCGCGCGCAGCTTCCAGCAGGTTGAACGTGCCGACGATGTTGGTTTGGATAAACTCGCCTGCTGAATCGATAGAGCGGTCAACATGGCTTTCCGCTGCCAAGTGCATCACGGCATCGGGCTGGTGTTGTGCAAACACGCGGTCAAGTTCGGCACGATCGCAAATGTCCACTTGCTCAAAAGCGTAACGGGGACTTTCGGCCACGTCGGTCAGTGATTCGAGATTGCCCGCGTAAGTTAACTTGTCGAGGTTGATGACGGAATCTTGGGTATTTTGGATGATGTGGCGGACAACTGCCGAGCCGATAAAGCCCGCACCGCCGGTAACGAGGATTTTTTTCATGGGATGGGTCTGAGATACAGTACAGCTTTGAATTATAACTGTATACATGTATACGTGTATACATGGAGGGAATTTAACATCATGGTATTTTTCTTGCCGTTTAGGTGAAATTTATGCCATTCATCTTAACAAATATATTTGTCATTATGGTTATGGTATATTCAAGGCGTTCATCATAAATTCATCCTAGTGTTATCATGACTGCCCGCCAATCCTACCATCTCACCTTCTCCCGTTTCTCCCCCTCACTTTCAGTCCGCTCTTTCACCGCCTCCGAAGCCGCCAACACCGCCTATCGCGTCGAAATCACCGCCACTTCCACCGATTCCTCCCTGCCGCTGTCCTCCTACCTCAACCAGCGCGCAGCGTTTG
>CAJZEA010000063.1:0-7993 GCA_915066515.1 uncultured Neisseria sp.
TGAGAAAAGGAACACTTCTCATGGAAAAAATGAGTTTTGAAATTTACCGTTACAATCCGGACGTTGATGCCAAACCATATATGCAACGTTACGAGTTGGAACTGGAACCTACCGACGTGAAACTTTTGGACGCGCTGGTGCGTCTGAAAGCGCAAGACGATACCCTGTCTTTCCGCCGTTCCTGCCGTGAAGGTATTTGCGGTTCGGACGGTATGAACATCAACGGCAAAAACGGCTTGGCGTGTCTGACCGATTTACGCAGTCTGAAACAGCCTGTGAAAATCCGTCCGCTGCCCGGTCTGCCTGTCATCCGCGACCTGATTGTGGATATGACCCAGTTCTTCAAACAATACCACTCCATCAAACCTTACGTCGTTAACGACAATCCGATTGATGCCGACAAAGAGCGTCTGCAAACTCAGGAAGAGCGTAAAGAGTTGGACGGCTTGTACGAATGTATTTTGTGTGCCTGCTGCTCGACTGCCTGCCCGTCGTTCTGGTGGAATCCCGACAAATTCGTCGGTCCGTCCGGTTTGCTGAACGCCTACCGCTTCATTGCCGACAGCCGCGATACCATTACCAACGAGCGTTTGGATAATTTGAACGACCCGTATCGTCTGTTCCGCTGCCATACCATCATGAACTGCGTGGACGTATGTCCTAAACACTTGAATCCGACCCGTGCCATCGGTAAGATTAAAGAAATTATGTTGAAACGAGCCGTTTAAGAAATGATGGTTTTTGACGATATTGCCAAACGGAAAATCCGTTTTCAAACCCGCCGGGGATTATTGGAGTTAGATTTGATTTTCGGCAGGTTTATGGAAAAAGAATTCGAGCATTTGAGCGATAAAGAGCTGTCCGAGTTTTCCGAAATCCTTGAGTTTCAAGATCAAGAGCTTCTTGCCCTGATCAACGGACATTCGGCGACAGACAAGGAACACCTTATCCCTATGCTTGAAAAAATCAGACGAGCTTGACGTATTGGAAATCCGCCTGCCTTTCGGCGGATTTCTAGGATACGGAGGTCGTCTGAAAACAAAGACCGTGCTGCATAGGCAGCAACGAAAGCCCCAACCTACAAAGGAGCGATAAATATGTCCAAATCAATTAAACTCAACGTACCCAATCAAGAGGATTTAGAACTGCCCGTATTGGAAGCGAGCATCGGTCATGACGTGGTCGATATCCGCGCACTGACGAAAAACACAGGCTTATTCTCATTCGATCCCGGATTCGTTTCAACAGCAAGCTGCGAATCCAAAATCACTTATATCGACGGCGACAAAGGTCTGCTGTATTACCGTGGTTATCCCATCGAACAACTTGCCGAAAAATCCGATTATTTGGAAGTCTGCTACCTGCTGATTTACGGCGAACTGCCGACGCCTGAGCAAAAGGCAGAATTTGACAATACCGTCCGCCGTCATACGATGGTGCATGAACAACTGACTTGGTTCTTCCGCGGTTTCCGCCGTGATGCGCATCCGATGGCGATGATGGTCGGTGTGGTCGGTGCGCTGTCTGCGTTCTATCAGGACAGTCTGGACATTACGAACCCCGAACACCGCAAAATCGCGATTTACCGCCTGATTTCCAAAATTCCGACGATTGCGGCAATGTGTTACCGCTACTCCAACGGTCTGCCGTTCAATTATCCGAGAAACAACCTCTCTTATTCCGAAAATTTCATGCACATGATGTTTGCCACACCATGTGAAGACTACAAACCCAATCCCGTATTGGCACGCGCGCTCGACCGCATCTTTATCCTTCATGCCGACCACGAGCAAAACGCATCGACTTCGACCGTCCGTCTGGCAGGTTCTTCAGGCGCGAACCCGTTTGCCTGTATCGCTGCCGGTATTGCCTGTCTGTGGGGTGCGTCCCACGGCGGTGCGAATGAAGCCGTCTTGAAAATGTTGGATGAAATCGGCGATGTGTCTCGTGTTGCCGAATATATGGAAGGCGTGAAACAGCGTAAATACCGCCTGATGGGCTTCGGACATCGCGTGTACCGCAATATGGATCCGCGTGCCAGCATTATGCGCGAGACCTGTTATGAAGTGCTGAAAGAATTGGGCTTGGAAGACAGTCCGAAATTCAAGCTGGCAATGGAATTGGAACAAATCGCCCTGAAAGACCCGTTCTTCGTAGAGCGCAAGCTGTACCCCAACGTCGACTTCTACTCCGGTATTGTTCTGTCCGCGCTGGGCATTCCGACCGAAATGTTTACCGTCATCTTCGCCCTGTCGCGCAGCGTGGGCTGGATTTCGCACTGGCATGAAATGATCGGTGATCCTTCGCTGAAAATCGGCCGTCCGCGCCAACTTTATACCGGTGCGGAACGCCGAGATTATGTGCCGGCGGATAAACGCTGAAAATCGGTATATTAATATGTTGTCGGAACTTCATTTGAGAAAGCCGAATAGTTTTTTTAAATAAGTTTGTCTGCAGCAAACGAAACAGATACAAGTAATTTGGCTGGAAATAGGGTAGAATGAAGTGTCATTTCAAACGGCATGGATTCCGTTGAAACACATGGAATTCTACCCTTTGTTTATATTTTAAAGAAAAGAGCTCGCGTCATGATGGATGAAAAACTCAATTTTTCTTATCTGTTCGGTTCAAATGCTCCCTACATCGAGGAGTTGTATGAGAATTTCCTGGAAAACCCCAATTCGGTCGATGAAAAATGGAAGCAGTATTTCACCGACTTAAGCAAGCAGCCCGGTGCGGCGGATGTTGATATCGCCCATGCTCCGATCCGTGAATCCTTCGCCAATTTGGCAAAAACCAAATCGACAGCGGCTATTGCCGGCGGTATGGATGAAGCCATGATGAAGAAACAGGTCGGCGTACTGCGGTTGATTTCTGCTTACCGTATTCAAGGTGTGGGCGCCGCTCAGCTTGACCCGCTCAAACGTATCCCGCCACGCAACATTGAAGCCCTCGATCCCAAATTCCACGGACTGAACGATGCCGATATGGCGGTTCAGTTCAATATGGGCGAGGGCGATTTTTCCGGCCAAAGCAAACTGCCTCTGTCCCAAATCATCAGCAACCTCAAGCAAACCTACTGCGGCCACCTCGCATTGGAATACATCTACATTCCCAATACCGAAGAGCGCCGCTGGTTGCGCAATTATTTCGAGGATGTGCTGTCCACCCCGAGCTACAGTGCCGAACAGAAACGCCGCATCCTGAAAGAAATGACCGCTGCCGAGACTTTGGAGCGTTATCTGCATACCAAATATGTCGGTCAGAAACGCTTCGGCGTAGAAGGCGGCGAGAGCGTGATTGCCGGTCTGAATTACCTGATTCAAAACGCAGGTAAAGACGGTGTCGAAGAAGTCATCATCGGTATGGCACACCGAGGTCGTCTGAATGTCTTGGTCAACATTTTGGGCAAGAAACCGGGCGATTTGTTTGCCGAATTTGAAGGCCGTGCCGAAATCAAGCTGCCCAGCGGCGACGTAAAATACCACATGGGTTTCAGCTCCGACATCGCTACGCCGAACGGTCCGATGCACGTTTCTTTGGCGTTCAACCCGTCTCACTTGGAAATCGTCAATCCTGTCGTTGAAGGTTCTGCACGCGCCAAACAAAAACGTTTGGGTGAAAACGGCCGCGACAAAGTATTGCCCGTATTGATTCACGGCGACTCTGCATTTGTCGGCTTGGGCGTCAACCAAGCAACGTTCAACCTGTCCAAAACGCGCGGCTACACCACCGGCGGTACGGTTCACATCGTCATCAACAACCAAATCGGCTTCACCACTTCCGATACCCGCGACACCCGTTCGACCGTGCATTGTACCGATGTGGCGAAAATGGTTTCCGCTCCGGTCATTCATGTCAACGGCGACGATCCGGAACGCGTTTGCTTCGCCATCCAAGCCGCTTTGGACTACCGTAAGAAATTCAACAAAGATATCGTGATCGATGTCGTCTGCTACCGCAAATGGGGTCACAACGAGGGCGACGATCCGACCCTGACCCAGCCGATGATGTACAAAAAAGTATCGCAACACCCCGGTGCGCGTGCTTTGTACACCGAACAACTGATTGCAGAAGGCGTGGTAACGCAGGCGGAAGCCGACGGCTATATCCAAGCCTACCGCGATGCTTTGGACAAAGGCGAACACGTCGAGCAAACAACGTTGAGCAATTTCCAACGCACGCAAATCGACTGGAGCAAATACCAAGGCAAAGACTGGCGCGAAGACGTGGAAACCGGCCTGCCCGCTGCCGACATCGAGCGTCTTGCCGAGAAATTTACCGCTGTCCCCGAAGGCTTTGCACTGCATCCGACTGCCAAACGTGTGCTCGAAGCGCGCAAAGGCATGGCTGCGGGCAGTCAGCCGATTGACTGGGGTATGGCGGAAACCCTTGCATACGCCAGCCTGGTCACCAAAGGCCACGGCGTGCGCATTTCCGGCGAAGACTCCGGACGCGGTACGTTCTCGCACCGCCATGCCGTATTGCACGACCAAAAACGCGAAAAATGGGATGACGGCACTTATGTACCGCTGCGCAATATGGGCGAAGGTGCAGGCGAATTCCTCGTCATTGACTCTATCTTGAATGAAGAAGCGGTCATGGCGTTCGAATACGGTTTCGCCTGCTCCGCGCCCGACAAACTGACTATTTGGGAAGCGCAGTTCGGCGACTTTGCCAACGGTGCGCAAGTGACCATCGACCAATTCCTGTCGTCCGGCGAAACCAAGTGGGGTCGTCTCTGCGGTCTGACCACCATCCTGCCGCACGGTTACGACGGTCAAGGTCCGGAACATTCCTCCGGCCGCGTGGAACGCTGGTTGCAACTGTGTTCCGAACACAATATGCAAATCATTATGCCGTCCGAAGCGTCGCAAATGTTCCACCTGCTGCAACGCCAAGTCTTGGGTTCATACCGCAAACCGCTGGTGATTTTCATGTCCAAACGCCTGTTGCGCTTCAAAGGCGCGATGAGCCCGCTGGAAAACTTTACCGAAGGTTCGCGCTTCCGTCCTGTCATCGGCGATATCGCCGAGCGTGGCAACAATGAAAGCGTGAAACGCGTGATTCTGTGCGCCGGACAGGTTTACTACGATTTGGAAGCAGGCCGCGCCGAGCGCAAACTGGAAAACGATGTCGCCATCGTCCGCGTCGAGCAGCTTTATCCGTTCCCATACGACGAGGTGCGTGCAGAGTTGGCGAAATATCCGAACGCGAAATCCGTGGTTTGGGCACAAGAAGAGCCGAAAAACCAAGGTGCGTTCTACCAAATCCGCCACCGCTTGGAAGACGTTATCGGCGAAAGCCAAAAACTGTCTTATGCCGGTCGTCCGAGCAGCGCATCGCCAGCCGTCGGCTATATGAGCAAACACGTCGCCCAGCTGAAACAACTGGTTGAAGACGCAATGACGCTGTAACGCAATACGGTGCGGCGTTCCGAATGAAACACTTCAGACGGAACGCCCGCCAAACAAAAGAGATAACACACAACAGGTCGTCTGAAAACCAACGACCATCCGGAGACACAAAATGATTATTGACGTAAAAGTACCCATGCTGTCCGAAAGCGTATCCGAAGGCACGCTCTTGGAATGGAAGAAAAAAGTCGGCGAAGCCGTAGCGCGCGACGAAATCCTGATTGACATCGAAACCGACAAAGTGGTTTTGGAAGTACCTTCCCCACAAGCCGGCGTATTGGTTGAAATCATTGCCCAAAACGGCGAAACCGTTGCCGCCGAGCAAGTGTTGGCACGCATCGACACCGCAGCAACCGCTTCCGCTTCTGCTGAAGCACCAGCCGCCGCGCCTGCGCCTGAAGCCGCTCCCGCCACTGCGCAAACCAATGCCGCCATGCCTGCCGCCGCCAAACTGGCAGCCGAAACCGGTGTTGATGTGAACGCGCTGCAAGGTTCCGGCCGTGACGGTCGCGTCTTGAAAGAAGATGTGCAAAACGCCGCCGCCAAACCTGCTGCTGCACCCGTTGCTGCGTCTGCACCTGTTCCGGCGGGCGCACGTCCGGAGCAACGCGTTCCGATGAGCCGCCTGCGCGCCCGCGTTGCCGAGCGTCTCTTGGCTTCGCAACAGGAAAACGCGATTCTGACCACGTTCAACGAAGTCAACATGAAACCCATCATGGACTTGCGTGCGAAATACAAAGAAAAATTCGAGAAAGAACACGGCGTCAAACTCGGCTTCATGTCTTTCTTCGTCAAAGCAGCCGTTGCTGCGCTGAAAAAATATCCGGTGGTCAATGCCTCCGTTGACGGCAGCGACATCGTTTATCACGGTTACTTCGACATCGGTATCGCCATCGGCAGCCCGCGCGGTCTGGTCGTTCCGATTCTGCGTGATGCCGACCAAATGAGCATTGCCGACATCGAACAAGCCATCGTCGATTACGCCAAAAAAGCCAAAGACGGCAAAATTGCGCTGGAAGATTTGACCGGCGGTACGTTCAGCATCACCAACGGCGGTACATTCGGCTCTATGATGTCCACCCCGATTATCAATCCGCCGCAATCCGCCATTTTGGGTATGCACGCGACCAAAGAGCGCGCAGTCGTAGAAAACGGTCAAGTCGTCGTCCGTCCGATGATGTATCTGGCACTCTCTTACGACCACCGCATCATCGACGGCCGCGAAGCCGTGCTGACTTTGGTTGCCATCAAAGACGCGCTGGAAGATCCGGCACGCCTGTTGTTGGATCTGTAAACGCCGTCAAAGGGATATATAAAGCGGATCAGAACAAAGCAGTTTGAAATCGGGCTGCTTACCGGTTTTCAGACGACCTTGGAACGAAAAAAGGTCGTCTGAAAACGGCGGGATGTTTGAAATCTAAGGGAGAAAGTTTGTTGCTGCCATTTGCCGTGCAGAAGCAAACGGTATGAAAACCCATAGGAGTATATCCATGAAACCCATTTCCCTGTTTCCGCTTTTGGCTGTCGTTTCCCTGCTTGGCGCGTGTGCCGCATTCGAAGGCAAGGAATATTCCGTCAATGCTTATGATGCGCGCGGCAGAATGTTGAACAAGCGTTTTGAAATGGACAGCAACAAAGCAGGCATTCCCGTCGCCCGCAGCGTTTTGTGCAAACGCTATCCGCACGCTACCGTCCGCGTTTACAATAATTTCACCGGACAGGAAGTCAGGGAATACAGCCCGCATTCCTGCCACCGTTGATGCGTCCGAACCAATCGGGCTGAAGTTTCAAAAGGTCGTGCTTACTGGCAGTCTTCGTACTCTGAAAAGGGCAGAATGAGTTTTAACTGCGTTGAAGCCGCGCTTTCAGACGACCTCTTATGCAAAATATAGTGGATGAACTCTAAATCAGGAGAAGGTGACGAAGCCGCAGACAGTACAGATAGTACGGAACCGATTCACTTGGTGCTTCAGCACCTTAGAGAATCGTTCTCTTTGAGCTAAGGCGAGGCAACGCTGTACTGGTTTAAAGTTAATCCACTATATCTTTCTTTTTCAAAATATCTTTCTTTTTCAAAGCGCTGCGCCAGTGCGTATCCGCAACAGCCGCAGCGTTGACGCTCAAATTTACTCGTCGTCTTCTTCCAACGCTTCTTGCCCGCCTTTTTCGGCAAAATGACCCAACAACCAAAGCAGAGCGCCGCCACCGGTAATCCCTGCTTTAATCCACATTGCAGTATCTTCCCCCCAGTTATAAATCCATGCTAAAACTTTCGGCACAGCATTCATATAATTCAAACCGAACGCTAAAAGACCCAGGATAAACAAAGTGCTGCCAAATCTTTTCATGAAGATTCCTTTCGATGAAAATCAGAAGATTTATAAAGAAATATAAAAAAGATTACTTTCCGCGCAATATAGATGTAAAACGATATCATTATAGTCGAAACAAATTAAAAAATATATTTTCACGCAAAATACATGGTTGAGAGCAAGCATCTCATTCCTCATCAAAGAACATAATAGTGGATTAACTTTAAACCAGTACGGCGTTGCCTCGCCTTAGCTCAAAGAGAA
>CAJZEA010000064.1:0-7957 GCA_915066515.1 uncultured Neisseria sp.
AAACCGCGCCAGCCGACCTCTTCTCCGAACCCGACCAGGCCGAGACAGCGCAAAACGAAGCAGCCAAACCGCTGTCGTTTGCCGAAATCCGCGAACAGGAGAAAAAACCCGCGCGTGAAAAAGCCGTCCTCGTGATGGAGCAATTCCTCGCCGAACACGACAGCGGCAAGAAAAACACAGACACCGAAGCAGAAACCAAGGAATCCGTCCTACAGGAAGCCGGCAGCACAGACGGCAACTACACCTTCGCTTCCGTTGCCGCACCCGAATACACGCAGGAAAAAAACACCGCCAAAGGCAAATTGCTGATGGACTTGGACGACATGGTGAAACAGGAGCTGCCCTGGTTCGAACCGCGCTTCGACTACATGGCCTACATCTCCCTGAGCGAGCCGCAGGAATTCCGCTCCCTGCCGCGCTTCTCTGGCCGCCACCGCTTCCAAATCGCCGGCTGCACCATGGACGGCGTATGGCAGACCGTAGAACCCGTGCCCAACATCTACTACCAAGGCTTCATCGTCGCGCTTCAAGCCATCTCCCGCAAAGGACTGGCGACCGTGCAGGAATTGGAAGCCTTCGGCAGCCAAGTCAACGAGTTTGCCGCCAAACTCGATGCCGGCATGAAACTGATGGACATCCCCACCTTCCTCGAAACCGCCCGTCCTTTGGACGAATTGTGCGAACGCGTCGACCAAAGCATCGCCATGCACCTGATTTCGCGCACCTCCGTCAGTGGTACCGAACTGCGGGCCGCCGTCGAACGCGCGGGCTTCGAATTGAGCCACGACGGGGCATTCCACCTCGACAACGGCAACGGCCGCCCGCTGTTCAGCATCGTTACCATGGACGGCAGCGCGTTCACCGCCGCCCTGCTCTCTTCCCAGCCTTATAAAGGTTTCAGCATCCTGTTCGACATCCCGCATGTTCCCGCAGGCAGCAAAAACTTCGACCGCTTCATGGATTTGACCGTCCGCTTCTCCAGCGAGCTGGGTTTGGACTTGGTTAACGACAAACTGGAAGAACTGTCTATGGAATGGCTGAAAGATGTCGGCCGCTACGTCAATGCGAGACAAGAAGAGATGCGCAAAGTCGGCATCGAGCCCGGAGGCGAACTGGCGCAACGGTTGTTCTCCTAATTCGGACAGAATCTGCCTCAAGGCCGTCTGAAAATCAAAACGGGTACATGTTAAAATGCGCCCGTTTTGATTTTCAGACGGCCTTTTCAATATGACCACCCCGGCACAACACATCCGCCACCTCACCGACCTCCTCAACCGCTACGCCTACGAATACTACACCCTCGACGCGCCCAGCGTACCCGATGCCGAATACGACAAATTGTTCCGCGAACTCGAAGCGTTGGAACGAAACCATCCCGAGCTCAAGCTGCCCGACAGCCCGACCCAGCGCGTCGGCGGCGAGCCTTTGGCGGGATTTGCCGAAGTGCGTCACGAAGTGCCGATGCTGTCACTGACCAACGCCTTCTCCCCGCAAGATGAAAACGGCGTGTTCGATCATGCCGAAATGTACGCTTTCGACCAACGCGTGCGCGACGGCTTGGACGGCGGCAATCCCGAATACGTCATCGAACCCAAATTCGACGGCCTCGCCATCAGCCTGCTCTACCGCGACGGCGTATTGGTGCAGGCAGCGACGCGAGGCGATGGCACGACTGGCGAAGACGTTACCCAAAACGTCAAAACCGTCGCAAATATCCCCCTGCGGCTGCACGGCGAAAATACGCCCGAACTCATCGAAGTACGCGGCGAAGTGCTGATGCTCAAAGCCGACTTTGCCGCCCTTAATAAACGACAAGCCGAAAGCGGGCAAAAATCCTTTGCCAATCCGCGCAACGCCGCCGCCGGCAGCCTGCGCCAACTCGATTCGCGCATCACCGCGCAACGCAAACTGCACTTTTTCCCCTACTCAATCGCCCGCCAGCAAGGCGGTTTCGTCGCAGAAGAACATATCCAAGAACTCGCTTATTTCCGAGAACTCGGCTTCAGCCTACCCGACGGCAATTTCGGCTGTTTCAAAAATATCGATGAAGTATTGGCGTTTTACGAACAAATGCAGCAAAAACGCCCTGAGCTGCCCTATGAAATCGACGGCATGGTCGTCAAAGTCAACAGCTTGGCGCAACAGCGCGAACTCGGCTTCATCTCCCGCGCGCCGCGCTGGGCGATTGCCCACAAATTCCCCGCCGAAGAAGCCTTGACCGTCGTCGAAGCCATAGACGTGCAAATCGGCAGGACGGGCGCGGTAACGCCGGTTGCCCGATTACAGCCCGTCTTCGTCGGCGGCGTAACCGTCACCAACGCCACCCTGCACAATCAGGACGAAGTATCGCGCAAAGACGTGCGCGTCGGCGATACCGTCGTCGTGCGCCGCGCCGGAGACGTGATTCCCGAAGTCGTGCGCGTGATTTTCGAACGCCGCCCGATGCAGGAAACTACCGTTGCCGTTTCAGACGACCTCAAACATCAACAAGACGACCTGTTTGCCGAAACACCGTCCGCAAACCAAACCCAATCCGTTCCGCTCCACAAGCCCTACCGCCTGCCAACCCACTGCCCCATCTGCCGCAGCGAAATCGAACGCGAAGAAGGCGAAGCCGTCGCCCGATGCAGCGGCGGTATGCTTTGTCAGGCACAACGCGCACAAGGCTTAATCCACTTCGCCTCGCGCAAAGCCATGGACATCGACGGCCTCGGTCAAAAACAAATCGAGCAGCTGGTCGCCCAAGACCTCGTCCGCCACTTCGCCGACCTCTACCGCCTCGACATCCCGACCTTGCAAAAAATGAAGGAAACGGCGGATAAAGCGTCGTCTGAAAACGAAAACGGCGATGCAGAAACGGTTTCAGACGACCTGTCTGAACGCAACACCCAAACCGGCAAAAAACAACCGACCAAGTGGGCGGAAAACATCCTCGCAGGCATAGAAGCCAGCAAAACGCCCGAACTCGCCCGCTTCCTGTTCGCGCTCGGCATCCGCCACGTCGGCGAACGCACCGCCAAAACGCTGGCGCAGGCATTCGGCTCGCTGGAACACGTCCGCCGCGCACCCGAACCCATCCTCGCCTGCCTGCCCGACATCGGCACCGTCGTCGCCCGCTCCATCGCCCACTTCTTCGCCCAAGACGCGCAGCAGGCGATGATAGATGAGCTGCTCGCCGCAGGCGTTGCCCCGCAAACCCAAGCCGTTACCATCCCGCCCGCCCGCCACGCCGAGCCGCAACGCTGGATTGCCCGCCTGCCCGGTTTCAAAATCAGCGAAAACAAAGCCCAAGCCTTATGGGAACTCGCCGGCAAAAGCATAGAGGGCCTGCAAACCGACAAAGCCCTCCCCGCCGACTGGCAAGCATGGCGCAGCGAAACACAAAACGCCGCCCTGCTCGAAAACCTGAAAACCTTCTTCGCACAAACGTCGTCTGAAAACCAAGGAGCAACAGTTTCAGACGACCTCAATGAAGCCATAGCAGGCAAAACCTTCGTGTTAACCGGCACCCTGCCCACCCTCAAACGCGACCAAGCCCAAGCCTTGATCGAAGCCGCAGGCGGCAAAGTTTCCGGCAGCGTGTCCAAAAAAACCGACTACGTCGTCGCCGGAGAAGCCGCCGGCAGCAAGCTGGAAAAAGCCAACGCCTTGGGTGTGGCGGTATTGAGCGAGGAAGAGCTTTTGGCGATGCTGGATTAAGCATTTATTAAGGACATTCAAGGATATGACCGAGCCAATTTCCCGACTGTCCAAATCGTTGATTCTGTTCTCAATCAATTTGGCAACTTATCGGGGAATGAACACTCTAAATCTGTTGAACGCCTTTTAAATGCCTTACCTTTTTGCCGCCGACAATGTGGCAACCAAGTCAAACCTAGACAACCGAGGTCGTCTGAATTTTCGATTCGACAATCAAATAGAAGGAAACTGAATGAAACCGATTAAAAAAGCCGTCTTCCCCGTAGCCGGTATGGGTACACGCTTTCTGCCCGCTACTAAAGCCAGCCCGAAAGAAATGCTACCCATCGTCGACAAACCGTTGATTCAATATGCGGTAGAAGAAGCAGTAGAAGCAGGCTGTACCGAAATGGTGTTCATCACCGGCCGCAACAAACGCAGCATCGAAGACCATTTCGACAAAGCCTACGAGCTGGAAACTGAGTTGGAAATGCGTCAAAAAGACAAACTGCTGGAACACGTCAAAGACATCCTGCCTTCCAACATTACCTGTCTTTACATCCGCCAGGCCGAGGCTTTAGGCTTGGGACATGCCGTATTGTGCGCCCGCGCCGCAGTGGGCGACGAACCCTTCGCCGTTATTCTTGCCGACGACTTGATTGACGCGCCCAAAGGCGCGCTGAAGCAAATGGTCGATATCTACAATCAAAGCGGCAACAGCGTTTTGGGCGTGGAAACCGTCGATCCGTCGCAAACCGGCTCGTACGGCATTGTTGAAGTGGAAAAACTGAAAAACTTTCAAAGAATTACCAATATCGTCGAAAAACCGAAACCCGAAGAAGCGCCGTCCAATCTTGCTGTTGTCGGCCGTTATATCCTGACCCCTCGCATTTTCAGTCTTCTGGAAAACCTGCCGCGCGGTGCGGGCAACGAAATCCAACTGACCGACGGTATCGCCCGCCTGTTGGATCACGAGTTCGTCCTCGCCCATGCCTTTGACGGCAAACGCTACGACTGCGGCAGCAAACTGGGTTATCTCGAAGCGACCGTCGCCTACGGTTTGAAGCATCCAGAAACCGGCGCGCAGTTCCGCGAACTGTTGAAACAATACATCCCCCAATAAAGCAAATAAGCAAAAGGTCGTCTGAAAATTTCAGACGACCTTTTTGTATGGGATGCGCGGCTTTCCATGTCAAAACCGAAGCGCAATTTTTAAAGCGGCTTCGCCCGCAAATCTTCCGACGTATCGCAGCTAAAAAAAACATCTTCCACACCGAAATGCACAGTCCTCGCCCGTTGCTGATGCAGCCAGCCGCTCAAGGTTTTCATCCCCGAATACAGATACGGGACAGTGCTTTGCAGGATTTGCGGACGGATATACATTACATTGTGATGCGGCGTGACCGGCGTTTCCACATAAAACGCGTTGCATAAAGGCGTGCGCCTGGAAACCGTTTCAAATTTTGCCACCAAATCTGCCGGCAGCGCGGGCATATTGCACGGCACCACCAACAACCAATCCGCCGCCGCAATCTGCAAATCATTGGCAGCCGTGCTCAACGCCGCCAGCGGTCCCAAATGCTGCCATTGGCGCGAATCGGCAAAAACATGCGCACTGCGGCGTGCATATTCTTCCAAATTCCGGTTGGCGCTGATAGCGATGTGTTCAACCTGCGGACTTACCGCCTCAATAACATGATCAATCAAAGGCTTGTCACGCCACAACGCTAATCCTTTGTCCGCCCCTCCCATTCGCTCACCTTGCCCGCCAGCCAATATCAATGCGAAGGTTTTCATTTTGGTAGTCCTTTGTGAAGTCTCTGGTTTTGTGTGCCCATACTATTTAATCGGCTGATTCTTATGTTTTTAATTCATGGATATTGTGTTTCGACCGATTCCCTGAGAAATCGGCATATCGTTCGAGGTCGTCTGAAAAGACGATTGCCCGTTATAAAATTCATATAAAGTGAATTTTATCATAACATGATTTTACATTAAAGCTAATCTCTTCTCATTTGCGCCAAATTCCCTTTCGGACAGGTTGTTTCCCCGCTTAAAGAATGATATGTTTATAACATTTGGCAACACAACGCCCCTCCTTTATTCCATGAGCTTACGAACCCTATTTTCAGGCGGCTTGAGCCTGTCCTCACGATTAAAACTGCTGACTGTCTTGTGGGTTGGTTCGGCTTTGTTGTCCGTCATCCTGACCCTGATTTTATCGTTGAGGCTGGAAAACGCAGCAACCGTCATTGAAGATGCCGGCAGCTTGAGAATGCAGGTTTACCGTTTGGCTTACATGGCAGGCGAGCGCACTCCGCAAGCGCAAATTGACAACCAGTTACGAGAATTTGAAAAGACGCTTCTGCGCATCACCACCAGCGATGCCATCTATCCCCTGATGCCTTCGGAAACACCGCCGGCGTATAATCTCATACAGTCCATGCTCTTGATCGACTGGAAATCAAACATCCAACCCGCGCTGAAACATTACCGCAGACCGACGCAAATCGAACTCTACCGCTTTGCGGGCAATATCGAATTGTTCTTACAGGCATTGGAAAACGCCAACGAAAAAAACACCTTGTGGCTGCGCCGTTTCCAAATGGCGATGATGCTGATGATTTTTGTCGCCGCAGGTTTAATGATCGTATGGCATTACGCCTGGATTATCCGTCCGCTGGAAACCCTGCGTGACGGCGTAGAAACCATCAGCCAAGGCAGATTCGGCGTACAAATCGATACCGAACAGATTCAAGAGTTTGCGCAAGTCAGCAAAGGCTTCAACCAAATGAGCAGTCGTCTGAAAGTCCTCTATACTGACTTGGAAGGACAAGTAGCCCGACAAACCCAAGACCTTGCCCGCCAAAACCGCGACCTGACCCTGCTCTACCAAACCACGCGCGACCTGCACCAAACCTTTACCCCGCGCGAAGCAGCAGAAGAATTCCTCGCACGAACCCTGCCAGCCGTTTCCGCAAGTGCAGGCAGCATCCATCTTTTAGACAACGACCGCAAAAACACCAACCTTGTCGCCTCTATCGGCTTGTCCGAAGCAGAAGGCGACGATTCGGACACCGAACAAACCCAACCGGACGAAAAAGCATCCGAATTCAAACACACCGCCGTTTTCCCCATTACCTATCAAGAAGAAGAACTCGGCATCCTGACCCTATATTTTTCAGACGACCCCACGCTCAACGACAACGACAACGAACTCCTGCGCACATTATGCGGTCAATTAGGTGTATCCATTGCCAGCAGCCGTCTCGAACAAGAACGGCGCCTGCTTGCCGTACTCCAAGAGCGCAACCTGATTGCCCAAGGCCTGCACGACAGCATTGCCCAAGCGTTAACCTTCCTCAATCTGCAAGTTCAAATGCTCGAAAGCGCGTTCCACGCCGACCAAAAAGATCAAGCCGAAGAAAACATCCGCTTCATCAAAGACGGCGTACAAGAATGTTACGAAGACGTGCGTGAACTTCTGCTGAACTTCCGAACCAAAATCAGCAACAAAGACTTCCCGGAAGCAGTAACCACCCTGCTCTCCAGATTTAAACGCCAAACCAAAATCAGTGTCGATACAGTATGGCAGGACGACGGCCGCACACTAAACGATGACGAACAGCTGCAGATCATCTTCATCCTGCAAGAAAGCCTGTCCAACATCCGCAAACACGCCAAAGCCCAACACGTCAAAATCAGCATGCTCAACCAACAAAACTTTACCCTGAGCATCGAAGACGACGGTATCGGCTTTAACCCGCAACACCTGCACAAACTCTCCGGCGAACATGTCGGACTCGGCATCATGCAAGAGCGCGCGCGCCGCATCAATGCCAATCTAGACATCCAATCCCAGCCCGAACAAGGCACAACCGTTACCTTAACCTTACCGCAACACAAGAGAACGACCCATGACTATTAAAATCATCCTCATCGACGACCACACACTCTTCCGCAGCGGCATCAAAGCACTACTCTCACGCCAAAGCGATTTTGAAGTCATCGGCGAAGCTGCCGACGGCTTGTCTGGCGTCAAAATGGCGGAACAGCTCAAACCCGACGTCGTCTTACTCGACCTTGACATGCCCGTCATGAACGGACGTGAAGCACTGGCACAAATCTTGGGCGTCAACCCGAACCAAACCGTCATCATGTTGACCGTTTCCGAAGACAGCGACGACCTGACCGAATGTATGCGCATCGGCGCACGCGGCTTTTTGCTGAAAAACATCAACGCCGACTTCCTGCTCGACAGCATCCGCAAAGCCGTCGA